>CBDTVJ010000040.1:0-14624 GCA_965363655.1 uncultured Halieaceae bacterium
CAACGCTATTACGCTCGCTTTCCATGCCCTCAAAGTTAACCGGATGGCCCAAGTAGGCATAGTTAACCTTATGGCCAACGGTATTCTCGATAGATTTTCGAATTCCAACTAGAATTGGAACCACCAACGCGACCAACCTAAAAGCCTTTTCAAAAACTACCGTTCGGTCAGTGGTTACATTTCCCAATAGTCTTTTCGTACCGCGGAATAGTCTTCCGGGCAAACTTGAATCATCGAATGCCTGACCATAGACATTAGCAGTATCTGTCTCGCCCGGACCTCCCATCGCGGTCTCACCACCGCCGGTTCCTGAGCGCGCTTCCCCGAGAAGTTCGAGGCTGAGTTCCACCTTTCGCCCCCTATTGCCAGTAATGTAATCATCTATAGCAAGTTGACCGATAGAGTTTTGAAAAGCCTTGTCGATATAGTTGGCCGAAGGCATAACACTGTCTGGAGCCGCCAATTCTATTAGCGTGATCTGCTCGCCATCAAACACAGCGGCGGCGCTATTACTGGTACCGAAATCTATTCCAATACCTAATCTAGAAGATTGCTGAGAAGTAAATTGCATCAAAATTTCACGGGGAAGTAAAAGGGCCTATAAATTTTGGCTAAGTATAGGGATTTTTAGGGCCAGGTCTCCCATTTTCCACTATCGAAGTAAAAATAATCTGTTCGCTACTAAAAGAGAGGGAGTAGGACATAGGCGATTGGGCATAGGAAAGGCTGGTGAAAGCGTGAATAGATATTAGAATGATGATTACAGATTTAGGCATACCGTTACTCCTTTAGGTAAATATACAATGGATGAAGAATACGAAGTAAAAATGTCGCCTCTCTGCCAGGAAATTTCCAGCGGCAGTAAAAGTGTAAAAGTTGAAATCTACGATGATGGCGAAGACGGCTGGATACTGGAAGTTGTCGATGAATATGGAAATTCAACCGTTTGGGACGACCCGTTCCCTACAGGCGATGCTGCACTGACTGAGGTCAAGAAGACTATATCGGAAGAGGGTATCCAAGTGTTGATTGGCTGAGTGCGATGCTATCTCACTCCTCAGCTTCCCCAGGCACCATGCCTGACTATCCCATGACCCTACCCATGCCTAACTCCGGATTTTTCGAGAGGCGGCCACTCTGGTGCACTCTGGGTATCTATCGATAATCTTCCCGGTTGTTCTGGCCAGAGCTTTAGAAAATCCACTCCGCTACTTGTTATGCTTTCCGCTGGAACTATTTTGAGCGCTCTTTTATAAGGCGATCGATTTCTGCCTGAAAGTCTTTCGGATAATCTTGCCTGAATTCCTTCCAGAACCAGCGTCCTCCAGGCGTCAGCAACATTCTCAATGCAACATTCTGCATTCCTGACCATTGGCTACTAACGCCACGTTGATCTGACTCATAGCTCAACTGACCATTTGAAATACCCGCAGCCATAAATAAACGAAACATCATTGTTTCTTCTTCTGAAAGAGATTCAGGGTCTTTCTGTCCGTTTAGATATGCTCTAAGTAATTCAGGGTTTTCAGCTAATCTTAGTCTGGCGTCGTTGTGGGCAATATTGATGGCTTCACTATTGGCTGACTCCATAGAAATGGTGTTGAGCTTATTCTGCCGTGTGTTTTGCTTTACTTGATAAGCGACATAAAATAACGAAGCAATTACGGCAATAGCCCCCAGTATTTCGCCTGCTGCTCCTATTGCTTCCCAGTTCATGTTTTATCCTTGATTATTAAATTTTCTCAAGCATAGCCCTATTCGTTGGTAGTTTGGAAGTGGGGCTAATGTCCGCTGCTAGGCTTTGCACCACAGGCTAGGTCTGCCTTCTAGCCGATAGCGGTCACCGGGCGATACAAATGTCACCTCCCAGCCTTGCTCTCTGATGTGCTCCTCCGAATTAGCCCATGGCCCTATCCATGCACCGCCCGAGAGTTTCCGAGAGGGGGGCAGTGTGGGGCGGGGAGGAGGAGGCAGAGTCGGACCAGGGCCTGTTCATCTACTAGGTTCATTGCTGTAATCCGTCGGGGCCTGATTGCTAAAACGTGTGGAGCCTGTTTTTACAAATTGCCGACAATGCCGACAGGTTGATGCGATGTTATCTTAATGTTAACGTGTTAACATTCGTTAGATGTTAAAACAGTCTTACTGGATAAAGAAGAAATAGTAAAGGCGCAAGACTATGGCAACACTGCTCTGTCACATTGAAATAAATCCTGGAAAAGAAGAAGAGTTTGAAGCGGTCATGAAAGAGATGTATCGCCGCACCCACGCCGAAGAACCGAACTGTGTGCGCTACGAGTACTTCCGCGGTGCTCGGCCGAATATGTACTACAGCCTCTTGAGCTTTAACGATTGCTATTCCTTTTTGCAGCACCAGATCAGTGACTATCATGAAGGTTATGATTTCGCCGCCATGATCAAGAACCTTGAAATGGAGTGGGTAGATCCGGTGGCCGGGGCATCGCCACTGATTCCGACTGAATTGAGCGATTTGCCGGAAAGTGCAAGCGAAGCGATCAAAGCCGCTGCCGAGATCTATCAGATTGACGTGCAAGCCTGGTGGCAGCAACACCGGCAGTAGTCCACCGTAACCAATATATAGAGAGACAGCCTGTGAGCCATCAAAAGGAAAATCCGACCGATTACAGTTTACTGGATCCTCAGGTTCAGGAATGCCCTTATCACGCGTACAAAGTCTATCGTGAGGCTCCGGTCTTCCAGATGCCGGAAACCGGCCACTTTATGGTGTCTCGCTATGAGGACATCTATTACATTGTGCGCACGCCGAAAATATTTTCTGTCGATACCATTCAGGATGGTGGGCACCCCTATGACAATGACAAGAAAATAAAGAAATTGTTTGCCGACAAGGGGTGGGAGAGTCGCACGGTGCTGTCCACCGACCCGCCGCTTCACGGTACGTACAGAAGCCTGTTGGAGCACTGCTTTACCAGCAGTCGCATTAAAGCCTTGCAGCCGCAGGTAGAGAAGCTGGCCAATGACCTGGTCGACAAATTTATCGACCGGGGTGAGGTGGATTTCATTGAGGAGTTTTGTTACCCGCTGCCGATGATGGTAATAGCGATCATCCTGGGTTTGCCGCAGGAAGACCTGGAACATTTCAAACGCTGGTCCATTGCCTGGGTGGCGCCCTTTGCCATGAACGACGATGATGAGGAAGCTTTCAAATATGCCCAAGAGCACGTAGAGCTAAAAGCCTACCTGGTGGAAAAGTTTGCCGAGAAGCGTTTGCAGCCCGACGAGGGCATCATCTCGGAACTGGTGCATAGCACTTATACTGATCTGGATGGCAAGCAACGGCCGTTAACTGAAAATGAATTGCTGTCGATCAGTGAGCAATTGTTGGTAGGGGGTAATGAAACCACCAATAATGTCATGGCATCTGCGATGCTGCTGTTGCTGCAAAACCCGGACCAGATGGATTTACTGCTCAGTGATATTGGTAAATATGTGAAAGGCTTTGTCGATGAAAGTCTGCGCTACGAATCACCGACCCAGGGCCTCTATCGTTATACTGTGCAGGATACGACCCTGGGCGAAACATTCATTCCAAAAGGTTCGATGGTGCATATGCGTTTCGCCGCGGGTAACCGAGACGATAAGCAGTTTCCCGAGGCAGCGACATTTGATATCACGCGCCGTAACGCCGCTACCCACCTGGCTTTCAGTCACGGCCAGCACCATTGTATGGGGGCGCCGGTGTCAAGAATGGAAATGAAAGTCGCCTTTTCGATTTTGTTGAGACGCCTGAAGAATGTCCGGCTCGCTGAAGGTGAAAATGATTTGAAGCATTTGCCCGGCTTTACCCTTCGCGCTCTGGAAAAACTTGTGATTCAATTCGATACATAAAGAAATCGTATAGGAGAATAATCCATGCAGGACTTTGAAGGTAAAGTTGCTGTGGTGACCGGGCCGGCCAGTGGCGCATTTCAAAGAAAACTTACATCGCCGACTGGACGCATCAATTTCCCAATGGACTGGAATAGCTGGCCAGTAGTGGTTTTGAGCTCAACGTATTGAAGATAGTGCAGCCGGGCCACGAATCCTATTGGCCTTTGTAAGGCATTAGTAAGGCCTTTGGGTATTGATTGCTTCGCTCCTGTGCAATAGGGAAAACACATGACGGAACTGACAAGAATAAAAGATTCCTCGCTGTTCGCTTCTCACAATATCGTGAACGTACTGGTGTTTGTTTTCCTGCTTGGCCTACCGTATTTCAGTGCTGACCTCATGGTAGAGAGCTACATGACAGGAAAAATCATTCACCTACTGGGTTTGATGTGGTTCTACGGCGGGCTAATTTTTTCCTCCTTTTGCTTGAGCCGCTTCGTCTGGACACAGCCGTCGCTGGATCACGACATGCTTGCTTACGGCTACCGGATTATCCTGGTGCTGGAGTTCTGGTGTATACCCAGTATTGCAATGATGGCGTATGGTGGCATGGCGATGGTGCATCAATTGGGTGGTTTGGAGTCACAACGCTGGGCCTATCACGGCTATTTGTTTTTGCTCGCTACGCCGCCGATCCTGATGATTATCCCAAGGTTTTACCACAAGCGCCTGATAAAGAATGAGCAGGTCGATGTGGCGCGGGAAAGGCGTAAGGCCTTCTGGCAGGATTGGGCTTTCATTGCGTTGATGACGGCGATTATCGGCCTGATGTCAGCCTCGATGGTTTGGAAAACCGTCCTGCTTCGCTGATGTACTGTTCAACTCGATGCTGCAGGATCGTATTCTCAAGTTGATTGTTATCAAACTACTTGTTCCAGGAGATTGGTGTGACCTACAAAATTATTCAATGGTCCAGCGGTAATGTCGGCAAGAATTCAATTGCCACGATTGCACAGCGTAAGGGCCTGAAACTCGTTGATTTGTATGTATACAACCCGGACAAAGCGGGCAAGGATGCCGGTGAAATTGCCGGAATAGGGCGGCTGGGAGTCAAGGCCACCCACGATAGAGAAAAACTGCTGATGACGGATGCTGATTGTGTTATTCACACTCCGCTCCCATCATTGATCTACGGGGAAAATCCTGACGAAGACCTGGAGACTATTTGCGCGTTACTCGCATCAGGAAAAAATGTGGTGACCACCGTTGGCTATATGTATCCGAAAGTTCATGGCGCAAAAGTTGTCACTCGACTGCAAGCTGCGTGTCGCAAGGGTGGTAGCAGTTTTCATAGTACCGGGGTCAATCCGGGTTGGCTTGGGGATGTATTGCCATTGATGATGTCAGGGATTTGCCAGAGACTGGACAAGATTCATATCCGGGAAATAAGCAACTTTGAATTTTATGCTTCCCCCGAAATTGTCTTCGATATGATGGGATTTGGTCGCTCGCCAAAAGAGTTCAAACGACAGGCGTCCCGCTACAATAATTGGTTGTCAGGGCTGTTCAGGGAAAGCATTCAAATGGTGGCAGATGGCCTGAATGTAAAGCTGGATTCCATTGAAGAGAAATCAAAAACAGAATTGACGAAACGACCGATTAAAGTTGCAGCGGGGGAACTACGCAAGGGCACGGTCGCTGGTCAACACTGGGAATGGGCGGGTATGGTGAGCGGCAAGAAACGAATAGTTCACGAAACCGTCTGGCGGATGCATGAGTCAGTAGGCGCTAAATGGCCAAAGGGGAACCACTCTATAACGATTAATGGTAGCCCTGATATGTTTGTCGAATTCGGGCCCAACTGGAACAATGATGTGTTGCTTTCAACGGCTGTACACGCGGTCAATGCGGTGCCGTATGTCTGTGATGCACCGTCCGGTATACAAACATTTCTTGATTTGCCCATGATAATGGCTAAAGGTGGTGCCGGGTAGCATTCACGGCCCGCGGTTGGATAGTTGCACTCTATCAAGGTTGAAATAATCCGGCCTGGTTTAACCCGGTTGCCGGTACTTCACTTTGGTATACCTATACATCGGATAATAACAAAAAAATATTGGTGACAATCATGGTTAGAAAAACATCTATAGTAGTCCTAGCAATGCTGGCCTCATTATTATTGACAACAGCCCACGCTCAGGATGCAGCTTCGGAAAGAGTGCCGGAGCGTGATCCGTCTATGGTGCTCGAAGAAGTTGTCGTCACCGCCAACCGTCGGGAACAGAGTATGCAAGAAGTTCCAATGTCGGTATCTGCCTTTACCAGTGACTTTTTCAAAGACACGGGCGTGAAAAATTTATCCGACCTCGAACAATACACTCCCAGCCTGAAGATCACACCTGGAACAGATTCCAGCGCCGTGTCTATTCGTATCAGGGGAATCGGCTCCATTGGGTCCAATGTCGGCATTGACCCCAGCGTTGGGATGTTCATCGACGGGGTCTACCAGGGGCGCGCCGGTATGAGCGTAGGTGATTTGGTGGATATCGAACGAGTAGAAGTATTGCGCGGGCCACAGGGTACGCTGTACGGCAAGAATACAGCTGCTGGTGCTATTAGTATTCTCACGATGAAGCCCTCTACCGAATATGAGGGGGAAGTGGAGCTGACCTACAACAGCGAAGAGCGGGCAGAAATTCACGCTATGGTGAATGTCCCTTTTGGTGATACAGGGCATACGATGCGCTTGACTGGATATGCTGTAGACGGCGACCACATCTACGAGAACCAGTACACGGGTGAGGGCGTCAACGATGCAAGTAAATGGGGGCTGAAGTCCCGTTTCCTGTTTGACACCGAATCAGCCATGGAGGGTGACGGATTCGGGGAGTTCCTCATCACACTGGATTACGCCAAGGAAGACAACGACTGTTGTGGACTGGCCGTGCTTGAATACGATGGCTTCTCTACCCTGAATGCTCCAAGTACCAACAACCCCTCACAGGAATTTCAGGAAGTTCTGGGGTTAAATGCTAGCGGTGAAAATATTTACGCATACACCGCATTTGAAGATTCCGAGGGATTTTCCCCGCCAAAGACAGATCCCTTCGATGAGGACAATTACTGGTTTGATGCACCGGTCACAAACAAGATTGAAGTGGGTGGAGTGGCTGCCGAGTGGAATAAGGATATCTGGAGTGATAATACACTTACCTTCATTAACGCCTGGCGTCACTTCGAAAGCGATAACGAGCGCGATGGTGATATGACCGCTTATGACGCCGTGATAGGAACTGATTCAGTCGATTTTGACCAATACTCCTCCGAATTACGAATTACTTCGGTTGGTGGTGAAACCTTCGATTACCAGGGAGGGCTGTACTACTACTATTCGGAGCTCGACAACGTGGGAACGTTTGCGATGTCCAAGAATCTTATCGACAATGTACCGCTCTTGTCGGCATTTTTTCCCAATGGTACTTTAAACACCGACACCAATAACTATGAGACGACCAGCTTTGCCGTGTTCGGTCAGGTGGTCTGGAATATCACCGAGGAATTTAGCGCTACTCTCGGGCTGAGATACACTAACGAAGAGAAGAGTCGTGAGGGATCCCAGCTCACTGACCCCGCTTCCGTCCTCGATATCCCTCCCGTCGCAGGCCCCGATGTCTTCTACGACGACACTCGCAGCGACTCTAACGTATCACCAGCTTTCAACCTGCGCTATTTTATTACCCCGGAAATCATGACTTACGCCAGTGTTAGCCGTGGCTTCAAATCTGGTGGGTTCAACCAGCGCAGGGAAGTCAAAGGATCCAACGGCGAATTTGATGAAGAAACTGCTACGAACTACGAAATAGGCTGGAAAGGAACCACAGATGACCGACGCCTGCAGCTCAATGGTACTTTTTATTACGTCAAGTATGACGATTTTCAGTCCCAGAATTTCGATGGTACAACTCTCTCGGTGAAAAACGCGGGTTCCATGGAAAGTTACGGAACGGAACTGGAGCTAATTTTTGTTCCGGCAGCGAACATGACTGCAAGCACTGCTGTTGGATACAACAAGGCCGAGTACGAGGAGTTTGAAAATGCGACTTGTACGGTTAATCAGCAGATCAACAAATACTACATCGAGGGGGCGGCACAGGGTGGTATCCCGGTAGGAAGCTGTACCCAGGATCTGGAGGGCGTACAGATAGAAAATGCACCGGAATGGACGATCAGTTCCTTCATTCAGTACGAGAGCGATTTACCTGCAAACCTTGTGGGGACCGCGCGTCTTGAGCACAGCTATATCGACGAGTTTTTTCTAGACCAGGACCATGATCCCAATCTGGTAAATGACGAGGTGAACCTGGTAAATCTTCGCCTGACAGTGACTAACCGAGAAAATACCTGGGATGCTGCGATCTGGGGCCGGAACCTACTGGATGAAGAATACTATGCTGTAGGATTCGATATTCCGGTAGTGGGCGGCTATGCAGCGGTTACAGCACCCGGAGCGATTTGCGGTATTACTGTCTCTTTCCGTTACTAGGTGTATTAACTTACATCTGATAGACGGTGTCCGACTTGATCTGGCCCTTATGACGGTGCTGACGCGCTAATTTTTCACAATTGTTAGAATCGGCGGATGAATACATACAAACGCCACTGGGTTCCGCCGCCGACTCACAGCAACCCCCTGGCAAATCCTCGATAGCCCTCGCCAATAACCCTCGAGGATTTGTCGCACCTTTATGGAAATCCCCAAAATTTCACAGGCAGATATTTAACGTAATTTCCAGCCAAAGGGGAGTACACCCCCAGGGGGAAACTTTTGCCAATTACACTCGACGTACCTGACGCGCTCGACGCCAAATCATTACCTGCAAGGCCTTGGGGTAGATGGACTGGCGTCGGGTACGTCGAGTGCGTCGCTGAATTAGGAATTCGCCAGGGACAGGACCATCTCACTCCCCAGCTTCCTCAGGCATCTCACCGGATCACCCCATGGCCCTACCCATGCCCGGCCCGGGATTTGCCGAGAGGTGGAGAGTCTGGAGTGGTTGGTAATCGGCATGATCAGTGTGCTTTGGTGAAGGCCCAACCCTGAGTCAAAAAATTAGTTTGGTCTTTTCATCGGGGGAGGGGATACAGTCCTCTGTTTTTGATACAGATTTTGTGGAGCAGTGGTCCTTGGTTTTGGTGTGGTTAGGGTTTTTGGTGCTGTTAGCTCTGAAGATGTTTTACATTTTACGTTGTTTTTAGCCGTTTTGGCGCTTCGCAATGACTACCAACCCCAGCATGGCGGAGAAGAACAACATAATAGCGGGTGGAACCGGTACTACGGAGGTGACGAAACCCTGAAGCTGTTGGTCGCCAAGCAAAATACTCAACTCCGTACCCAGTGCGACACCGGAACCGGCGGCGGCAAAGCCACGAATGCCACCAAAACCTTCGCCGAAGTTGAGGATACCGTCAATGAGCATTAATTCGATTATATCTTCCGGTTCGGGGGTGAAGCCCAGGATTACGTCGATGTATCCACCTGTAAGCATTACATTACCTTCAACCACCAGTAGATCCTTGTCCAGCAGGCTGTCGGCTTCCATCACTAGCGCGCCGTTTTCCAGGTTCAGGTCGCCCTCAATGGTCAGGAGGCCGGTGGACGTGCCCGGCAATATCTGACCGCCGCGCGCCGTAACGTGGCCGATCACCCGGCCTTTTCCGTACAGTATGGAGCCGTCGTTGACGATCACATCGGTGGCCACGGCAGTGGCGTTTTGGGATATAGCCAGGATGCCAAATTCGTTGAGGGTGATATCTCCTCCGGTAATTAGAGTGCCGCCCGACTCAATGGCGATCCAACTTTGCCCCTCCGGCGTATTCGCAGTACCGCTCACCGTTGCGTTAACGGTTTCCAGTGTGATGCCATTCTCTATGTTGATGGCGCCTTCCTTCACCTGTGTATCCCAGGTCGTCAAGTTGCCGACAAGGGACATAACACCTTGTCCCTCCTTCACCAAGCTTTCAAAATTGATGTATTCCTGGCCATCAACCCGGCTGATAATCGATACCGGATCCTTTATACCCGGACGGGGTACGACTACATTTAGCGTATCAATGCCATCTCCGCCGTCGACCACGCCTACCTGGGTGGTCCAGTCAGTTATCATCATGGTGTCTTCACCGGCCAGCAGATTAACCGCGCCGTTAATCGCGCCGTCGTTTAAAATGAACTCGCTGCCGGCGCTACCTTGTATGGCAATACTGGTTCCGACCAATACGCCGTCGTTGACTAAAATGTTGTTGTTACCAGACATTTTTACGGCGATCGCGTTGGTGCCGCTGGCGACAACCTGTCCGTAAGCCCGGATACCGATACGGTTGTTTTCGCCTTTAATGACAATGGCCGACGCGTTGTCACCAGTTATTGTAATATCGCCGGTGCGTGGCCCAGAGCCGGGATCGTCCTTGTCGGTTACGAAGTCGAGAAAACTGTGGATCAGTATGCCGTCCGGAAATTTGGTGTCTCCCGAACCGCTAAAAACAGTGTTGCCGTCGCCGTCGACTTCAATACCAATAGCGTCACTCCCATCTAAATAGATTCTGTCGAAGTTTGTTATCAGGGTGTTTGTGGTGTCCGAGGCGGCCATACCTCGGAGGTTGTCACCGCTGCCGAAGATCAGGATCTGGTTTTCAACATTGGCATCGGCAGTGCTCGCAATCGACATTCCGGTCAGGTGGTTTCCCACCAGGTTGATGGTGTTGCAATTCAGCATATCCCGACCGAAGGGGTTTCGCGTACATCCCCCGGCAGAAAAACTCGGAACAGGGCCCGTTTGGAGGCCGGCGCCGCTGAGCGACATGCCTGTGCCGCTATTGCCGGTCAGGGTGATTGTGGAGGAATTTTCTACAAAAAAGCCGGCACCGATTCCAGCAGTGACATCAATCCCGGTTATCACGTCGCCTTCGACGGTAATGGGAGCCGCATTGCTGATATGCGCGTTTTTGCCGTAAACGCTAATACCGGCACCAAGGCCACTGGACACGGTAATACTTGTTCCTGGCACGCCTGTGCGCCCATTCTCGACAAACATATCGTCGCCACTGGCATCAATGCCGCGGCTGCCCACCAAGCCCTCTGCGCTAATGAGGCCAAGGTTGGTGATGGTTCGCGTTCCGGCAGGAGCTGCGCCTGAAAAGCTCGCCTTGATACCATAATTATCGTTTGCAGAGTTTCCCCCAGAAACGATTGAACCGTAATTGGTTATCGTTGCCTGCTCGGCCGCAACGACGTTGATCGCAGCTGACTCCTCGCCTTCGGTTTGCAGGTAACCGAAAGTTGTATTCAGGATTTGCGCTTGCTGGCTATTCACGCGAATGGCATCGGCACTTTTGCCAAGGGTGGTGACATTTCCACCGTCATTGGTAATGGTAGCATTGGTACCTGTCGCCTCAATTCCATGCGACTGGTTGCCTCCGGTATTAATCAGATTTTGGTTGGTGACCGTGCTATTGCTGCCGGAGATTTGGATCCCCCCGCCGCCATTGCCTTCGATGAGTATTTCAGCGTTAGTATTGTTAATGATGGTGCTGTCGTTGCCGGCAACGGATATACCATAGGCGTTTATGGCGTCCGTTTTTACATGCCCACTATTTTCTACCGTGGTGCTATTGCCGGAAACGCTAACGCCATGGGCTGCCACGCCACTGGTGTAAAGCTGGCCGGAATTATCGATCTGCAGGTTATGGGCTAAAGCGTGAATGGCATCGGCTTTCGCGCCGGTCGTGGTGATGATGCCTGAATTATTGATTGTCCCGCTGGCGGGATCAAAAATACCCGGGGGGGCTTCCACGCCGGGGGGTAAAACGACTTCCTGCAAGCCAAGCGCCATACCGTGGGCACGTGCCCCCGAGGTGGTAATGGTACCGTCTTGATTGTCGAGGGAGTGATTCTGTCCGATCACAAGTATTCCCTGGGCATCGTCACCGCTGCTTCGTATGCTGCCGGTGTTGTCGATGTCACTCACACTGTCATCGCCAAGAAGCACCACTCCTGCCGAAAAATTACCGGTGGTGACTACCGAGCCATTGTTGGCGACGGTGGCAAAATCACCTTCTACCACAATTCCACTGGAGCCGTCGCCGCCGGTACCGATAGTTCCCTTGTTGAGCACGAAAGCATCATCACCCTCGACAACGATTGCACTGGACAATATACCTGAGGAGGTGACGTTGCCCTCATTGACGACGCCTGCTTCGTCACCGTAAATATAAACAACGCCAGAATCATCGGACTGAGTTTCAATATCGCCCTGGTTGAGCAAATCAAAACGGTCACCCTCGGCGTACACCGCGTTTGAATTTTCTCCCAGAGCCTGGACTTTGCCCTGGTTGTGGATACTGTTACCGGCACCCAGAATTCCAATGGTGGCAATGCCATCCTCCACCAGGGTTCCGTCTTCGTCAGTCATCACCGTGGCATCCTCGGTGATGACGATTTGAATATCGTTCAGAATCCCGGAAGGGATGCCGGGATCATTGCCGTAGCTGCGAAAGCCACTGGGGTCCAGAGCCTGGCAGGTTACTGTTTCACCGTCTGCCACTGAAGGTAAGCCGCTAGGAGCCAGAATTGAAGGGTCCGGTAGGCAGCCATCGGTTAATGACGTGGTGGTCCTGAAGTTTCCTGCAAAACCGATTTCGGGCTTTACTGCCAGCGTGTAGAGATCCGCGGCGGCTACGGTGCGCCCCAGGAACTCAACTGTGAAGTCGGGATCGATGGCAAACACAGGGGTCGAGGCAGAGGCTGTTTCAACGGAGTCTGAACTGCCAGCGTAAGCGGCTACCCCCACCCTGAGGTACTCATTGCTCATAACATTCAGGCTGGAACTGATGTTGCGACTGCTTCCCTGAACCTGTTCTTGCACCAGTATTTCGCCAGCCCTGATCACCAGTTCTGCGAGTGAATTGTTCGTCGCCGACATGGAATTGCGGTATAGCAGTGGTATGCCAATATCGTCAGGGGCATCCGGGTGCAGCTTGATCAGACGCGCATCGAAGGTAATGTCAGTGTTTGAATATACGTCCGGGTACCCCGATTTGCCATACGCAGAAACCAGAGTCGAAGCCGGCGTCTGCGCGGTACCAGCAGTATTCGTTGCAGATCCAGACACCTCGCCATAGGCAACATGGACGCTCTCTGCCCGGGCGGGATCCGTGCCGAGCCTAGTCTCTTCGCCCACGATTTGAGCTCGTTCGCTATAATCGATAAGACCCCCAACCAGAGGTATGGAGGCGGCTGATGCAAGTTCCGGTGTTGCTATGACAAGCAACATGCCAACAACAATCGATTTCTTTTGGTATCTCACAGAAGACCTCCAGTCACATTTTGAAAACCTCACACATTGAGCTTACTATATGTATGGGTATATGCATTGACGGAGATCAATCTCTGGTGATGGACAATGGGAAGTCCCGAGGCGCTGAAAAGGACGGTATCAATGTAATGAACCATCCCCACCCTCGCTGCTAGCGCGGCGGGAGTCCTCAGACTGGCCTTCAGGCTGAAGTGCCTCAACCTCGGATGGGAGATCGACACGACTATTAGCATACTGGGCCTTGATATTGCCAAGAATAGCTTTCGGCTTAATGGTGTCGATCCCCACGCAGCAGCAATTAAGAAGCTACTCAACAATTGGGGCTACCTCCCAGGGGAAACTTTAGCCGTTTACACTCGACGTACCCGACGCCAACCCAGCGCTGACAAGGCCTTGCAAGACATGACTTGGCGTCGAGTACGTCGGGTGCGTCGGGTTGAACCGTGGAAGTTTTCTCAGTGGGCCTTTATGGAATTCTAGAAAATGTCTTGCCCAGAATCCTTCGGTGACTAGAGCGCCCGATTATGAGGCGGAGGATGTGTGGTGAATAAGGGCCGTAAGTTGAAGAAAGGTATCGGGTTTTCCTGATGGGGTAGGGCAGGGTGGCCGAGACCGAGCCTATGCCGAACCTGGTTGGTGGTGATACCGATACGGTTTGCTGTAAGTTGAAGAAGGGTAACAGGTTTTCTAAACCGAACTGCGAGCCGGGGCTGAGCCCCGCTCCTGACCTCCCTATCGTTCTGATCGCCCGGATAAATCTGTCACGTCAGTGCTTTAGTTTCGCTATCACTCTAATTTCGGCATGCGCACCGGGCACGGCGAGTTCGGTTATTCCAAGAGCAGTCCACGCTGGCCAGGGCTCGGAGAGGAATTCATCCCTCACGGACATAAAGTCACCCGTGGTGGCGTGCAGGCCCACGTGATAGCTGGTGTATTCCACAATGTCGTCGTAGCCAAGATCACACTCAGCGAGTATTCTTCCGATGCCTTTCCAGGCGTTGCGAAATTCCTCCTTGATGTCTTCCGGCACTTCGCCCTTCGCCCCTAAGCCTATAACACCGGAGCAGAGCAAAAATCCGTTGCTCCTGACCGCTTCTGAAAAGTGAAAGTTGTCGTACATGTACTGGCCCGAATTCGTTATAACTGTATCAATGCTCATGATGAAGTTCCTTTGCCTAGCGGCTCGAAGTTAAATTTTGAGTATAGGACAATTAAACAGGCTGTCGTGAGTAGATCGGTAATGACTGCTTAACTGGGCGAAATTGCTAGAATCGCCTCATGAATACCTACAAACGTCACCGATTCCCGCGAGGTATTATTTTCCACGCTATCTGGCTCTACTATCGATTCAATCTGAGCCACAGAGATATTGAAGATCTCCTAGCCGAGCGAGGTATCATAGTA
>CBDTVJ010000041.1:0-14555 GCA_965363655.1 uncultured Halieaceae bacterium
GGCTTTGGCTTTGGCTTTGGCTTTGGCTTTGGCTTTGGCTTTGGCTTTGGCTTTGGCTTTGCTTTTACTGCCGCCGCCCTGGTTTTAACAGGCGCTTTTTTTCGTTTTGCGGCAGCCGACTTGGGCTTCGTCCTGCTTTTGGTTTTTGTTTTGGTTTTTGCTTTCGCCCTGGTCCCGGCTGCACCTTTCTTTTCCTGGGGTTGTCCCAGGGCGTGGGCGAACATGTTGCGCACTTCCCTGACATGTTCCGCGATGGTCTGCGGACTCCAGTCAGCAGTGTTCACCGGTGGCAGTACTTCCACCTCAACGGTGGCGGAGCGGAACACGAAATCTCCCTTGGGCGCCACATCACCGGCGTTGTGAATGACGATGGGGACCATGGGTACACCGGCCTGCATTGCCAGATGGAAAGCGCCCTTTTTGAAGGGGGCCATTTTGGGGGATATGGTTCGTGTGCCTTCCGGGGCCAGGATCACCGACTTGCCTTCCTCGCGCATGGCCTTCACCAGCGGTGTCATGGAGTCGATGGCGCTACCGGCATTGGACCTGTCGATGAAGACCACACCGCCCAGCTCCAGTACCTTGCCGAGAATGGGTGTTTCGGATTTGATTTCCTGTTTGCCGACGCCCGCGATGTCGCGGCGCAGTAGCTTGGCCGCGATGATGACATCGGCCTTGCTCTGGTGGTTGAACACAAACACTGCAGGTCGGTGCGACCACAGGTGTTCTTCACCTTTAACACTCAGGTTCATACCAATCAGCGCACTGGCTGTATCGGCGAACAGCGAAAAGGAGAAATTCTGTGATTCACGCCGCGAGCCGGTCAGTACATAGACCGGCAGGCCGGCGACGAAGGACGTCACCAGGGAACTGGTGGCTGCCACAGACCGAATAAACTGGGTCAGGCTAGGGCGGCCGCGACTGCCGAATTTGGCGATAGGCCAGCGATTGTTACGTGCAATACGGTCCAGCTTGGTGCTGGGGTTGAGTGCCCGTGGCTCGCCTACCCGTTCCAGCAACAGCAGGTCGTCCTGGCTGTCCGAGTAGAAAAAACTCTGGTCCAGATCGGCCTTGTATTGCGCCGCCAGCGCTTCTGCCGCATCGACCTTGCCCTGCCCGAAGCAGGTGGGGCTGACGACACTGCCGGTGAACTTGCCGTTTTTCACTTCCAGGTGAGTACACAGGACGTGGTCTATACCAAGGTCCGCCGCTGCCGGCTTCACCTGGTAAGGGGTGGCCGATGAAATGATCGCCACGGTATGGCCCTTGGCCAGGTGCGCCTCAACCAGCGCCCGGGATTCGGGATAAATAAGCCGCGCTATCTGTTTGGTATATAACTGCTCGCCGACCTCATCGTAGGTCTCTTCCTCAATACCGCGCAGGAACTGGGCGTTGATGGCCATCATGCCGGAAAATCCCATATTGCCCAGCCCGAAATTGGTCATGGCGCGCATCAGCTCGACAAACTCCTTCGGAGACAGGTCGCCACGCCTGATTTGCTCCCTGATGAAGGCCGTGGCCGAGTATCCGGCGATGATGGTGCCGTCAAAATCGAAGATGGCTGCGATTTGGGGGCCGTCGGGGGACTGATCGACGTCGTGTAGTAGCTGCTTGATGGTGGTCATTGGGCTTCCTTATTGGCTTAGGGAAGCATAGCGCATTTGGGCCCGGGAGCGCGATGGCATGGTTTAAGGGTAGGCAGGGGTGGCGCGCAGGGTGAAATGTCTTTTCAGCAGGCATAAAAAACGCCGTCGAAAGGCAGCTCACGACGGCGTTTGTAGGGCAAAGCGGTAAATCAAGGTCCAGTTTAAATTATCCAGCCCGCAAACCGGATAGCGTCCCCTGGCTGCAAACACCTCTGACAAATGCTCGCTTGCTTTCCCAAAATGTTAGCGATTGCCCTCAATTGGAAGTCATCCAATTAACCGCCACATCTGCAGTATAGGTAGTCCGGTCAAAAGCGCAAGAAATAACTCGATGATATTTAATTATACCTAAACATAATCAATGGTTATATCTTGAGGGGTTGTAGCTCATCAACAGAGCAGCCACTGCCCGGCTGATCCGGGCCGGTGACAGCTCAGGCCATTGCTACCTGGTTTTGCGAAAGAGCAGCGTCATCCGGTCTGACTCGCCAATGGCAAGCATGGCTGCCTTGAGCTCGGGATCTTCCTTGCTGCCCCGCAGCGAGGGGGGCAAACGCCAGACAATGTCATCGGCGCCGGGTTGGTCCTTGGGGTTGGCATTGATCTCACTCCTGGCGACCAGCTCAAAGCCCGCCTGCTGGAACATGGCAATGACGGCCGACTGTTTCAGGTAGCCCCGGTTACCGTCCGCCCACTCATCGCTGGCCGTTTCTGGCGCCCGGTGTTGCACCACGCCCACCATGCCATCGTCCTTCAACATTGTGTTAATGGCAGACAAGGCTTTGCTGCGGGTGCCGGCCTGCGCTTGGAAGCGGTTCAGGTTGTGCAGGGCGCGAATCAGGAGGACGCGGTCGACAGTGCCTGCCACGTTGGCGGGGACCGATTCAAAGGTGAACCCCAGTGTCGCAATGCCGTTATCCGTAAACGTTGCCACCAGCTCGGGAAACTTGTCGGTAGACGCCGTGCGCTTGGCGATGAGCTCCGGTGTGGCGAAGCTGAACATGGGCCACATTCTGTCAGCGTAGTTAACGCCGTACAGGGCACCATTTTCCCCCAGGTAGTCCACCAGTATGCGTGTATACCAGCCACCTCCCGGAAGCCCCTCTGCAACGGTCATACCAGGCTGCAGCTGGAAAAACTCCAGGGTCTGGGCTGGATGTCGCGCACTGTCGCGGGCCCGGTCCTCGTCGCTGCGCGATGCGATCACCTGGGCAAGGCTGTCGCTGTCGGCTGCGGCATGGGCCATTTGAAACAGGCTGCTGCACAATATACAGGCGGCCAGCAAAGAGAGTCGGAAGGTTGGCATGATTGAGTCCTCGGCAGAAGGGCCCGTCGCGCGGGCGGCCGTAGACTGTCCACCTTGGGGGGGAAATTGTAAAGTGCTTTATAGCGCCACAATAGCGCCACAATAGCGCCACAGAGACAGGCTTGGTCAGTAGAATGACCGTTTCCGTCATGCTCGTCGGCAACCATGCTGGTTACCATGGGGCGCAATAAATACATCGACCTAACAGCAACAGGAGAAAATGCCATGAGCAAGGTGCTTATCACAGGAGCCACGGGATTTATCGGCAACCATGTAACCCGCTTATGCCTTGAGAAGGGTGATGAGGTGCGCGTCATGGTAATGCCTGGAGAGGATCGATCCCCCTTGCAGGGCATGGATGTAGAGTTTGTGGAAGGCAACCTGCTGGATCCCCAATCCCTGGTGCGCGCTGTGCAGGGTGTTGAGCAGCTCTATCACCTGGCGGCCATGTTCGCCATCTGGACCAAGGACCCTGACCTGCACTACAAAATCAACGTCGACGGCGCCCGCGGGATGATGGAAGCGGCACTGGCGGCGGGCGTTGAGAAAGTGGTCTTCACCAGCAGCGTGGCGGCCATAGGTATTGTCGGCAATGGCGGCTGGGCTACGGAAAAAACAGCATTCAATGCCTGGCCCTGGGCCAGTGAGTACATTATGTCCAAGTTCATCAGTCACCAGATGGTCAAGGGCATGGTCAGCGACGGCCTGCCGGTAAGCATGGTGCTGCCGGGCCTTCCCTTCGGCCCCGGTGATCGCGCGCCTACGCCCACCGGCACCATGATCTTGCGAACTATGAAAGGACAGATGAAAAATTTCTGGGACGGCGGCGTCTGCGCGGTGGATGTCCGCGACGTGGCCGCCGGGCACGTGCTGGCCATGGAAAAAGGCCGCATTGGTGAATCCTATATTCTGGCGAATGCCGACGGCAATATGACCAATAAAGAGTTTCTCACCCTGGTGGGCAAGGTTGCCGGGGTAGACAAGGTTGCTACCACTGAGGTGGCCGGCAGCACCATGTTGCGGGTCGCCAAATTTGTCGAGATGTTGTCCAAGGTGACCGGGCGCGCGCCGATGACGACCTATAAAAATACCCGCTACGTGCTGCAGCACGGTTATGTCGATCCCGGTAAAGCTGTTGCGGAGTTGGGCCTGCCGCAGACGCCCATTGAAACCGCCGTGACTGACTCGGTGAATTGGTTCCGCGACAACGGCTACGCCTAGCCGGCCGCACCTAGCCGGCCGCACCTCAGGGTTTCACCTGGGAAAATCAGGTTTCCTTTGGCGCGCACTGGCGCGATACTGGGTTGGCACGCGATGGGCAGCCGGGAATCTGGATGACAACTGATACATCTACCACAGGGTACCCCAGCAAGCTGTTGTGCCTGGTGGCCCTGTTTGTGCTCGCCCTGCTGCCTCGACTCTACAGTGCCCAGACCCTGGGCTGGGGCTGGGATTATCCCGGTAGTTTCACCCTGGTGAACTTTGATGAGGCCGGCTCCTGCCGCGCAGCGCTGGGAGGGTTTGATTACTCCACCTTCGTTGGCGGGCAGACGATTGCACTTGCCCAGCTCATAGACAAGGGACCCCCGGAGAGAATAGCCGGTAATCACGCGGCGGTAAAAGCCTACTGCCACAGCGCTGATCATATTCTTGTGGCCCGAACCTTTGCCGCCGTCACCGGTAGCCTGACGGTAGTGCTGGTGGCCCTGATTGCCTTGATGCTGGTGCCGGCGAACCCCGCTGTTGCCTGGACCGCGGCCGGGCTGTTGGCCCTGTCCGGTTTTCATATCAGTGAATCCCACAGCGGTACGGTGGATGCGCCCTCGGTATTTTTCATCTACCTGTTCCTGGCTGTAATGATCTTTGCGGTCATGCGACGGTCACGCCTGTTGCTGTGCGGTAGTCCCCTGTTATTGCTGCCGGCGATCTGGTCGAAGTATTGGCTGTTCGCGGTTTTTGCCTATCTGGCGTGGGTCCCTGTGCGCGCGTGGCAGTATCTGGGCTATGGCATGAGCCCAGGGCGTATCGCGGTTGTGCTGTTGGCCACGGCGGTGCTGGTGGGCTTGTTGAGTACCAGCGAGTTTCAACAGGCGGGGCTTTACCCCTTACTGGCAGCCTATTACCTGGTGATTCCCTGGCGCAGCCTGCGCCGGCCAATGCTGCTGTTCTGGTTGTCCGTGCCGGTGCTGGCTTATGGCATCTGCCAGATCGACTACGTTGCCAACTATACGACCAGCGGCCTCAGCGGGATCTTCGGTACTGCCTACGGAGCGATTGGCTGGCACAAGTGGTTACGCAATCCGCTGGACTTGCTGCTGGTGCTGGTTGTTGGTCTGGGAATGCCGGCCTGCTTCTTTATCCCGGCGGGCCTGCGTGTGGTAGCCAAAATCGTAGCTGCAGGGGAGGGGAGTTCCAGGGCCTGGCTGTGTCTTCTCCCGGTGCTGCTGTTTGCCCTGTACATGGCCTTTGTTTCACCGATCACCTACTACCGGCATTACCTTGCGCTGCTGCCGGCGGCGGCTATCGTGGTGGCCTGTGGTTTGTATGCCACCGCCTGGAGCGGGCGCCGTTGGTTTATGCTGCTGTTCTTCCTGTGGCCTGCGCTGCTGGCTCTGGACCTTGTGGGGGACTATCATCGTGATCCCCGTATTGAGCTGCGCCAGTGGTATGCTGGGCACGAGGGTGTAACGGTACTGGCCAGTTATTACGTGAACCCACCGGCGAGTAATACTCACTTGTTCCAGCCTGAATACGCCTTCGGTGATGCCGCTGCCCTGCGCGAGGCGCAGTATCTTATTCTCAGCGAGAACTGGTACGACACTGCTTTTGCCAATGAATTGAATGGACCGCTGACCGGCAACCCCGACAGGCTGATCAAGACAAAGCCGCAGTATGTCGAGTTTTACCGCGCCGCACTGGCGGGCAGCCACCCGCACCTGGCGCTGGAACGCAGTATTGACGTGCAAAACTTTATGCCGGAACTGTTGCTGCACCGCGCCGGGTATGGCACGTTTCAATTGTTTGTTGGCGATATCAGGATCTTTCGTGTCGTCGACTGAGGAGACTCGGTGTTACAGCTGTGACCATCGCTGTTAAGGAACACCCTGGAAACTTTCAGTGTCTGAGGTAGTGAACGTGTCGGATTTCCTTTCTGTGCTGGTGCCGGTCTATAACGAGTCGGCGGTACTGCGCGAGTTCCACCAGCAATTGCGCGAGGTGATGTTGGCGACAGGCTGTGCCTATGAAGTCATCTATGTAGACGATGGCAGCAATGATGGATCGCTGGATGCACTCTATGCCTTGCGCGACCAGGACCCCTGTATTGCCATCATTGAGCTGAGTCGCAATTTTGGTAAGGAGGTCGCCTTGTCCGCCGGCCTGGATCACGCCCGCGGTGACGCCACCATCATTATCGATGCAGACCTGCAGGATCCGCCGGAACTCATTCATACCTTTCTGGAAGAATGGCGCGGTGGTTACGATGTGGTTTATGGTCTGCGGGTGGATCGTCGGGGTGAGCCGTGGTTGAAGACCGTCGCTGCTAAATGGTTTTACCGCATACTCAATTACCTCAGTGATGTCGAAATCCCCGAGAACGCCGGCGACTTCAGGTTGTTGAGTCGTCGCGCGGTCGATGCCCTGGTGTCGCTGCCGGAGCGGCACCGCTATATGAAGGGCCTGTATGCCTGGATTGGCTTTCCGCAGAAGTCGGTGCCCTTTGTGCGCCAACCCAGGCGCGCTGGCAAGACGCACTGGAATTACTGGCGCCTGTGGAATTTTGCCCTGGAGGGCATTACCTCTTTTTCGGATGTGCCATTAAAGATCGCCTCCTATCTTGGTGTCGTGACCTCCCTGCTGGCCTTGTTTTACGGTTTCTTCCTACTGCTGCGCACGCTGTTGTGGGGCAATCCGGTGCCCGGTTATCTTTCGCTGACCATCGTGATGTTGTTTTTTGGCGGCGTGCAATTGATCTGTCTAGGCATTATTGGCGAGTACATGGCGCGTACTTTCCAGGAGTCCAAAGCACGGGCGCTGTATTTTGTGAAGGGCTATCATCCCGCCACCGGTTCTGACCAGATGCCGGAAGACTAATGATCACCCATAGGCGCTGTAAACTTCCTGTGCAGGTTTTTTGATTTGAATGCATCGCCATTGCCGCGCAGTAATCCGCTGACTGCATGGGTGTTCCTGTTGGCGGGCGCAGTCCTGTTCCTGTCTTATGGTTATGCAGAAGTTGCCGGTTCTGACTTGTGGTGGCACATTGCCGCAGGCAGGGAGTTGCTGCAGACCGGGACACTGTGGATGGTGGACGACTGGTCCTATTCCTTTGCGGGTAGTGCCTGGCTGAACCATGAATGGCTGTCCGACCTGGTGTTCTATGGCTGGGCTTCCCTGTGGGGTGTGGAAGCGCTGGTCTACTGGAAGTGGTTGGTGCTGGTGTCTTCATTCCTGCTGCTGCAGCAGGCGCTGAGCCGCCAGGGCGGCCCGCTCGCCGGCTTTATCTGGGCCGCGATTGCAATAGCGATTGCGGCTCCATTCCTGGACATACGGCCACACATCTACTCCTTGCTGAATTTCAGTTTGCTGCTGTTCCTCCTGCTGGGTCGCCAGACCAGTGTGTGGCTGCTGGCTATCCTGTTCGCCGTTTGGGTAAACCTTCATGGAGGCTTTTTCTTTGGCCTTATGGCACTGGGGATTCTGTTGTTCCCCTGGCGTGACTTCAGCGTGGGTGGCCTGCAATCTGCTGTAGTGATCGGCGTCATCTGTGTGCTGGCAGCCATGCTGAACCCCTACGGTTTTAATGCCTTTTTGTACCCATTGAAATATGCCTTTGTTGAAAGTTCGCCCTACCGGAATTTATGGGAGTGGCAGCCACCCTTTCGCCCGGGCGGCATGCAATCGCCGCTGTTTATGGTGTTTATGTGGGTGCCGATAGTGGCATTTGCATATTTTCTGCCTACGGTGAAGAAGCGGGTGGATGTTCCCTTTGAGGGCTTTGTGCTTACTGCCCTGACGCTGGCCATGGCACTGACCAGCCGTCGATTTATCCCGCTGTATGCCATATCGCTGGCCGTGCTGATGGCACCGATGACTGGTTTATTACTGCGACGCCTGGAAGGGCGAAGACTGTCACTGGCCCTGGCCGCACTCGCCTTGCTGTATGCCGTCGATCGCCAGGCACCCATGCCCCTGAAATCAGCACCGGCCTATCACTACCTGACCGCCGAGCACGATTATCCCGTGGATATGTTGAATTTTGCACAGGCCAATGGCTTAAGCGGCAAAGTCTTTGCCTACTACAACTGGGGCGGCTACATACATTGGCGCACGGATGGAAAGTTGAAGGTGTATATCGATGGCCGTGCGGATACGCTCTATGACGCGGCAACCTACAACAGCTATGTGCAGGTGTTAGCTTCACAGCCCGGGTGGATTGAGCAACTGGAGGCAACCGGTCCGGATTATATCCTGTGGCCGCACTTCACCGGGTATGGCCAGGAAAAGCTCCAGCAATTGTTGCACACCGGGCGCTGGCGCCTGGTGCACAGGGACGCTGTTTCCTGGCTGCTGGTACGAAACACCATTGAGCGTCCTGACACAGTGGTCGCTACGCCTGATACAGCTTGGCGGCATATGGGCAAAGCGCAGCTTAGTGCCTGGGCCGGAAATATTGCCCCGGCCATCGAAGCTGCTGAAGAAGTTCGTCGCACAATGCCCTGGCACAGGGGTGCCTGTAATTTGCTGACGGCACTGTACCGTCAGCAGG
Source organism: uncultured Halieaceae bacterium (assembly GCA_965363655.1). Taxonomy (GTDB): domain Bacteria; phylum Pseudomonadota; class Gammaproteobacteria; order Pseudomonadales; family Halieaceae; genus Marimicrobium. The sequence continues at coordinate 8,720 of CBDTVJ010000041.1, forward strand.
GAAAGATTGATGAGGCGGACGACGTGCTGCGCAGTTGCCGCGCTTACTTCCCCTCACCGAAGTTACGGTGAGGAGACAGTATTACCCGGCCTTCGCCAGGTATTCCGTACTGATAGCCCGGCCCAGTTCGCCGGTTAGTTGGGCGCTGCCGCCGGCAGTCAGCTCGATCTGCCGCGCCGCCAGGCAGTAGCGAAACAACGGGTAGTCACGGTCAACACCGGTGCCGCCGTGGCAATGCTGGGACGCCTGGCTGACCCGGTGAGTGACATCGCCGCACCAGATCTTCGCCATCAGCACCGCGTCCTTGGCGGGGCGGCCCTGGTCTATCAGGGAGGCCGCCTGCTGTGTCACCAGGCGCAAGCACTGGATATCGATGAAGCAGTCCGCCACGCGGTGGCTCACCGCCTGGAAGGTGGCAATTGCGCGGCCAAACTGTTCGCGCTCGGAGGTGTATTGCCCGGTCATGCGCATCATCTTGTCGCAGATACCCAGTGCCATCGCAGCCAGCGCCGTGCGCGTCGCCTGCTGTGCCCACTCCATGGCGGCCAGGGCATCGCGGCCGGTAGCGACGATGTCCTCGGCGGGTACTTGCACCTTGTCCATCACCAGCTCGTGTCGTGTTTCACCGCTGGTGACAATCTGCGGATTAAGGCTTACCCCGGCTGCTTTCGGATCCACCAGTGCAACGACCAGTTTTTCATTCGCTTTGGCTGACAGTAGAATACGCGCCGCTGAGCTGGCATTGCTGACGCAGATCTTGGTGCCACTGAAGGAGTAACCGCCCTCCATTTTCTGTGCGGTGCTGCCCGGTGAGGCGGGATCGTCGTTGTTGTATTCTTCCAGTGCCGCAGAGACCAGGGTGGAGCCATTGGCGATGCCGGTGAGCCACTGGTCTTTTTGACTGTCGCTGCCAAAGCGTCGCAGGGTGCCTGCAGCAGAGACCAGTACTGGAATTACCGGCACGGGTGCCACGGTCCGGCCTACTTCTTCGCAGAGTGTAGAGAGGCTATAAAAACCCATGCCCATACCACCCTGGCTTTCCTCGATATCCAGTCCCAGCAGACCGGCGTCAGCCAGTGCCTGCCACAGTGCGCTGTCGAAGCGCTCTGCCTGTTGCTCGATCGTCTTGAGCTTGTCGACTTCGGTGAAATCGCCCAGGATCTGCTGGGCCAGCTGCTGCACGCTTTGCAGTTCTTCAGAAATTGTAAAATCCATGGCCTTGTTCTCCTAGCGTGTGCGAGGCATCCACAGCCCCGCCATAGCGATGATGTCCCGTTGAATTTCGTTAGCGCCGCCCCCGAAGGTGAGGATGGACCCCACCCGCCAGCGGAATTCGATCTTGCCCTTGAGTACCGCCCCGGGGGATTGTGCACCGATGCTGCCGGCCTGCCCCATGACTTCCAGCAGCATGCGGTACAGCTCGACGAAGAATTCACTGCTGTACACTTTCGCCACCGAGGCATCGGCCATATCCATGGGGCCCTGGTCCATCACCCAGGCCTGCTTCCAGCAGATCAGCTTGACTACTTCGAGGCCGTTTTTGACCTTCGCCAGGTTGTGTTGCACCCAGGGCTGCTCGATGATCTTGCCGCCGGTGGAAGCTTCTGTTTGTGCCGCCCATTCGCAGACACCCTGGTACAGGGCATCCACCTGCCCGTGGGTAAACAGGGACAGCCGCTCGACATTGAGCTGGCCGGTGATCAGTTTCCAGCCGCTATTCACTTCACCGACGCGGTACTTGTCCGGCAGTCGAATGTCGCTGTAATAGGTCGCATTGGTGCGCACACCCAGGGTATGAACCGGCGTGCAGGAGAAGCCCTCGCTAGCGGTGGGCACCAGGAACATGGTGAGGCCTTTATGCTTCTTGGTCGGGTCCGGGTCGGTGCGCGCCGCCAGCCACACGTAGTCCGCGTAGTTGGCCAGGCTGGTCCACATCTTCTGGCCGTTGATGATCCAGTCATCGCCATCCCGTTCTGCCTTGGTGGTCAGGCTCGCCAGGTCAGTACCCGCATTGGGCTCAGAGTAACCGATGGCGATCACTACCTTGCCCTGTTTTACGCCCCCGACAACTTCCTCGCGCACTTCCTCGTTGGCGTTGGCGGCGATGACCGGTGTGACCGATTCAGTGGTCAGGAAGGGATAGGCGAAACCGGAGCGCACTACCTCGTTAGTAAAAACATATTGCTCCAGGTGGGATAATTCCTTGCCACCCAGGTCCTTGGACCAGCTCAGGCCGATCCAGCCGTCGGCGCCCATGCGGGCGTACTGCTTGCGAAACTCGGGGCCGCCTCCCTCCTTGAGTTCGTCATTTTTCATTTCCTCCAGCAACTCCGGCGTCATGATGGTCTTCATGTACTCGCGGACCTCCTGTTGGAGCGCCTTATGTGCTGCGGTTAACTCAATATTCATGTGTCTGGTCCTCTGCCAGTGGGTGTGACAGGTAGCATTTCAGGAGATCTCTGAGATCAGGGTATCGACCATACCCAGGGCTTGCCTGGCATAGCCGCCGCCGAACAGGTTGTAGTGATTCAGGATGTGGTACAGGTTATAGAGCACTTTACGCGTCTTGTAGCCCGGATCAACTGTCCACACCTGCCGGTATGACTGGTAAAAACGATCATCGAAGCCGCCAAATAGTTCAGTCATGGCAAGGTCTGCCTCGCGGTCGCCATAGTAGACGGCTGGGTCGAAGAGCACTGGCACTCCGTCCTCATTACAACCCCAGTTGCCGCCCCAAAGGTCGCCGTGCAATAACGATGCCTGCGGATGGTAGTCTGTGAACAGCGCCGGAAGCTCCTGTAACAGGCGCTGCCCCCGGTCCAGCAGCGTTGCGGGAGCGCCATTTTGGCCTGCCAGCTCCAGCTGAAAGCCAATCCGGTGTTCCCGTTGGAAGGCGATCCAATCCTGCGTTTGATGATTTTTTTGGGGCGTTGTGCCAATGGTATTATCCCGGATCCAGCCAAAGGAAGGCGCTGTGTGGCGATGCATGTCGGCCAGCTGTCTACCCAGCAGGCTGCTGGTTTCTTGCCCGGGGCTGCCCATACTGATGAATTCCAGCACCAGCCAACTCTGGCCTTCGCTGCTTCCCAAGCAGATCGGCTCAGGTGCGCGTATGGCCCCGCTGCGGCGAATCTCATCGAGCCCGGCGGCTTCTGCGGTGAACATCTCCAGGCGGCTAGCCTGATTGAGTTTGGCAAAGTACCGGCGGCCCTCGCCGACCAGGCACACTGCTTGATTGATGCACCCGCCTGCCAGTGCGCTGCTGGAAATTACCTTGAATGGTTCACCCGTAGCCTGGGAAATTGCGGTTTCTATCGCTTGCCACACTGTAATTGCCCTTCCGCTAAGCTGGTCAATATGCGCATAAACGGGGTGTTGAGCAATTGCTTACGTGCCCCTATAATACGCGTCCTTCAATAGGACTATAGCTCAGTTGGTTAGAGCGCTACCTTGACATGGTAGAGGTCCCCAGTTCGAATCTGGGTAGTCCTACCAAATCCTTCTCGCCAGAGACTTGTGGAGCAACGCACCACTTAGTGCACGACAGTGCTTTTTGGATGGGCTGTTAATATTCAGTCTTTCATTAATGTTCGTTTTACCAATATCTTCATCCGATCAACAAACTGTTGATTGGACCAGCCGCAATCACCCGTGAGAACTTCCCAGTTCTGTACACAGAGCATTGTCCACAATACATCGGTTGCCTGCTCGCGTGTCCATTCGGGCGCAAGGTTTCTATCTGAGTGCAATAAGTCGATAGCAGCGCGACAGCCATCGCGCATAGCTACCATCCTATTCTTCCATGCGGCGGCGGCTGCTTCATCTGTGTCCTGTGCCAGCAGCAGTGCCTTGGCGACCCCGTAGATCTCCGGGATGTAGCTACCCCAAAACTCAATGTAGAGCTCCAGGCGTTCGGCCCCGGACTCTGCCGCTCGAGACGGGGCAAGCCGGCTCTCCACATCCAGTAGCTCGTCGAGGTATCGGGTCGCCGCAATCAGCAGCGCTGTACGCGACGCGAAATGCAGGTAGACCGCCTGGCGTGATATCCCGGATGCCTTGGCAATGTCGCCCATGCGAACGCCGCGGCCACCGTGCTCCTCAAGCATGCGAATGGTCGCTTCAAGGATTCGTACTCGTGTTTCACTATTTTCACTTGACATGCTGTAAAGCATCCCATGGTCTTTGCGTCGTGTCAATTGACGCAGTGTCAAGTCAACAGCAGGAGACAGTGATGAGTAACGAAATTAGTAGTGTTAAAGCAGCGGAGTGCACCACCCTGCTAGTGGGCGGCACAGGTAAAACGGGTCGCCGTGTTGCACAGCGCCTGCAGGCGCGAGGCGTGCCGACGCGGATAGCCTCGCGGTCCGGCGCATCACCTTTTGACTGGAACGATCAGGGCACCTGGAGCGACGCACTATCTGGCGTTACTGCGGCCTACATTAGCTACGCTCCTGATCTGGCCATTCCCGGCGCTACCGACGCGATACGCGCTTTTGTTGCGCAAGCGGTCGCCATGGGTGTCCAACGGCTGGTCTTACTGTCCGGTCGCGGCGAAGAAGAAGCGCAGCTGTGTGAACGGATAGTCGAGGACGCTGGTATCGAATGGACCGTAGTTCGCGCCAGCTGGTTTAACCAGAACTTCTCGGAAGGCGAATTCCTTAGCATGGTTATGGGCGGCGTGATCGCTCTGCCTGCGGGTGACAACGTTTTCCAAGCGCAAATACACATCTTTCGTGGTTTCCGCCCTTGCGTATCTATCTTACGGAATCTGGAGAATCACAAGCATCGGAATTAATGGAATGCCAGGTGATTCAACACTGTTGTTCAGGTTGCCTGTCGCAATACATAGCTGTGGAGATGGGTTATTCCCAATATCCGTGCGGAGATCTCATTGATCGACCAGTCAATGTGATGCTCGTATTACACCTAAATGAATTTCACCTGGGACTAACAAGCCGATGCAGTATCTAACGTGATTGATAGGCGCGCCAAATCCTATTGATTATATCTTGATAGTCGCGAAAGTTATTGCTGGTCTATCCGCGGAGTCATGGGGTATTTTTGAGAATAACACGATGACTACTATCGATTTTTTATGAATACTTGCAGTTGCATTTTCAGTTGCTAAATCTTCACGCAATAATCGCCCGTGGACCTATAACCTGTAGGGCACCGAGATCCACCCTGCCTGGGTAGCGCTTCAGAAGTCGAATTTGCCAGTCGCTTACAGTAGTCGCCAGACACCATGAATCCAGGGGGGCAGTTATGACCGACCTTTTCGATGGAGTAGTTGTCACTGGGCGTGGATGCGTTAATGGGTTTGCAGTATTCACCAGACTTTCGATATCCAGTCGGGCAGGTGCTACCGGACTTTGTCATAGCTTCTGCATCTGAGTTCCACATCTGTTTACAGTGGGCTGGTCCAGAGGACTGGAATCCAGGGGGACAGGAGCCTCCTATCTTCTCCACGACCTGTTGGTCGGTGCTACTGGTGGACGATATGGGAGTGCAGAAGTCCCCCGAAGGGCGGTATCCGGTTGGGCACTGGCCGTTGACCTGGGGGACAGGCGATTGGGCTAGAGCGACGATAGGCAGAGTGAGTAAAAGATTGAGAATAATGATTTGGAACATGGGCTTCTCCTTGATAGTTATAGGATGGTGCAGGGAAGGCGAGATGGTGTTATACGGTCCTCTGATAGGGGGTTTTGTCGCAATTCTGGCGGACTCAGTGGGCCGAACTATACTCAATTATCCAGAACACCAGTGATTGGACAACAAATGATCCGCTTCAAAGGCCGCCATCACCAGCAAGATATCATATTACAGTGTGTACGCT
>CBDTVJ010000042.1:0-14409 GCA_965363655.1 uncultured Halieaceae bacterium
CAGTCGAACTCAGTGTCGCAGGTGCTGTTCGATGAATTTTCGATACCGCCGCTGTACACAGGCCTGGTCCTGATGGCGCTGGTTGGTGCGGTGATACTGGGCGGCATCCGGCGTATAGCGACTGTCGCCAGCTTGCTCGTGCCCTTCATGGCACTCAGTTATGTGTTGATGAGCCTGTTTGTAATCGCAGTCAACCTAAGTGAAGTACCCGGGGCTGTTGTGACCATCGTCCACAGTGCGTTTACGCCCACCGCCGCAACCGGTGGCTTTGCCGGCGCCAGCGTGTGGGCAGCCCTGCGCTTTGGCGTGGCCCGCGGCATTTTCTCCAATGAGGCCGGGCTGGGCAGCGCGCCTATCGCCCATGCGGCGGCTCGCACCAACCAACCTGTACAGCAGGGTATGATCGCCATGCTGGGCACGTTTATCGACACCCTGATTATTTGCACCATGACAGGACTGGTGATAGTCATCATGGATGTGCTGCCCAGCGGTGTCAGTGGCGCCAGCCTGACCACCATGGCCTTTGCCGGTGCATTTCCCGGAGGCGAGTATATTGTCACCATCGGCTTGTGCCTGTTCGCCTTTACCACCATGATTGGCTGGTCGTTTTACGGCGAGCGCTGCATGGTTTTCCTGTTCGGCACGAAAGCGATCCTGCCTTTCAGGGTGGCCTGGGTGATTGCCGTGCCAATTGGTACAGTGGTGGAACTGGATATGGTCTGGTTGATTGCCGATACGCTCAACGCCTTCATGGCCATACCCAACCTGATAGCCCTGATACTGCTGGGGCCATTGGTTTTCAGGATTACCCGGGAGTACTTTGCCGAGGGTGTAAAAGAACCCTGATTTCAACTTGGTGCAGGCCAATTGTTATCATGGATCAATATCTGCCCGGTGTGTTTTGTCTATCATTCCACCGTTGGCAGTTTACAAATAATCAGGTGCAGGAGGGTTTCCGGTGACAGAAATATTGAGCAGCGTTGAACAGTGCGTAGAAAAAACCATTGCCGCCGTCGGTAAAAACATTGTACTCGCGGCACCCCTGGGATTGGGGAAGCCGGTACAACTGATCAACGCCTTTTACCAACGGGTGGCTGCGGATCCCACTTTGTCACTGCACTTTGTGACGGCATTGAGCCTGGAAGTCCCCAAGCCCGGCAGTGCCCTCGAAGCTAGCCTCGCCGGGCCCATAATGGAACGCCTGTTTGGTGACTATGAGGAACTGGCCTTTCTCGCGCCCTTCAAGGATGGCAGCCTGCCGCATAATATCCAGGTCACCGAGCTGTATTTCAAGGCCGGCTCGATGAAGAATCATGCGGTTGCCCAACAGAACTACATATCCAGCAATTACACGCACATAGTGCGCGATATGGCGGGCGTTGGCGTTAATGTCATGGTACAGATGGTTGCGGCTCGCGACACCGACCACGGCTTGTCGCTCAGCCTCTCCAGTAATACTGACCTGACCCTCGAAATGATGGCAAAAGTCGGCGAACATGATGAACCTTTCATGCTGCTGGCCCAGGTGCATGCAGACATGCCGTTCATGGAACTGGACGCTGAAATTTCACCGGAAGTCTTCGATCTTGTAGTCAATAACCGGGATTACGACAAAACCCTGTTTGCCGTACCAAACGGTGCAGTACCGCTGCAGGACTACGCCACCGCCATACACGCCAGTAGTCTCATCGTCGATGGTGGCACACTGCAGATTGGCATTGGCTCGCTGGGCGATGCCGTTGCTCACGCCTGTATCCTGCGACATCGCAACAATCAGGATTATCGTGCAGTTCTGAATGCTCTCACGCATCAGCCAACGTCCCTGGCCAACGATGAGGGGGTCTTCGATGAGGGCCTCTATGTCTCCACCGAAATGTTCGTTAACGGCATGGTGCACCTGATCGAGCACGATATCGTCAAGCGCAAGGTCTACGACAATCTGCTGCTGCAGCAGGGCATCAACGCAGGCGAGATAGGTCACTGCGTAGATGCACGGCTGTTCGATTATGGCAGGAAGACAGGGCTGATTCCCCGCACGCTTGATACTGCCTCGCTGGAGGAACTGCAATACTGGGGGATTGTGGCAGATACTGTCAGTGTAGATGGCACCGCACTTGCCCAGGGCGGACAGTCCCTGGTTAATGATTTTGATGATTCCAACACCAGGGCGGCTTTGCTCAAGATTGTCGATGGCCAGGAGCTGCGCAATGGTCGTATTCTCCACGGCGGCTTCTTTCTGGGCCCCAGGGATTTCTATGAAAAACTGCGCAATCTCGACGCCAAAGGCAGGGCAGAAATCTGCATGACCGGCGTGGAGCGCACTAACCAATTGCTGCTGGATTATCACCTGTACAGTGCCCAGCGTCGCCACGCCAGATTTATCAATACCGGAATGATAGTAGCCCTCAATGGCTCGGTAGCCTCTGATGCGCTGGAAGATGGCACCGTGATCAGCGGGGTAGGTGGGCAGTACAACTTTGTCGCCATGGCGCAGGATCTTCCAGGTGCACGCTCTATCCTGTGCATTCGCAGTACCCGGGGGCAGGGTAAGCAATTGAAATCGAACATCGTGCCGTTTTACGGTTATGCGACTATCCCCAAGCACTTGCGTGATGTGATAGTCACAGAATACGGGGTGGCGGACCTGCGCGGGAAAAGCGACTCCGAGATTATCAAACGCCTGATCAATATTGCCGATTCACGTTTTCAGGATGGGCTACTGGACTTTGCCAGGAAGCACGGCAAAGTCCAGCAGGATTACACTATTCCCAAGACGGCGCGCAATAATACGCCGGAGCGCCTGCAACAGGCCCTGGCACCCTGTCAGCAAAAGGGTTTGTTGCCGTCCTATCCCTTTGGTACTGAACTTTCCGAGCAGGAACTGGCGCTGGGCGCCAGCCTGCGCCATATTAAATCCCTCAGTGATGAGCCGCGACACTTTCTGACCACTGCCGTCAAGGCCCTGCTGCACAAGGGTGATCCAAAAGCAGCCCAACCCTTCCTGGAGAGAATACATCTGGAACACCCTGAGACCACCAAGGATTTCCTGATCCAGCAGTTGTTACTGCTGGAACTCGAAGAGCGAGGATTGCTGAAAGTGAGTTGAGCTATAGGTTTGCGAGCGGGACATTCACCGCATCGCTACCACTGGTAGAAAAATCAACATGTGGGTATGCTACAGACCATGCCCTATGAACACGACAATAAGCTGGTCATCGCCATTTCCTCCCGGGCTTTGTTTAATCTGGATGATAGCCACCAGGTGTATGAAAGCGATGGCCTGCAGGCGTACTCTGAATACCAGGTTGCCCGTGAAGAGCAACCGCTGGAGCCCGGCGAAGCCTTTCCCCTGGTACACAAATTGCTGCGCCTGAACGATCGCCTCGACGAAGACTCCCGGGTCGAGGTCGTGTTGCTGTCACGCAATAGCGCCGATACCGGCCTGCGCGTATTCAATTCCATCCAGCATTATGAATTGGATATCAGTCGAGCTGCCTTTTGCGGAGGGCAGAGTCCCTGGCGTTACATCAATGCCTTTGGTTGCAAACTGTTCCTGTCCAACGAAGCGGAAGATGTGCGCTACGCGCTGGACTGCGGTGTCGCCGCAGCGACTCTGGTTTCCAGCAAGGGCGGCGACACAGGGGATGAGCAATTACGTTTTGCCTTCGACGGCGATGCGGTGCTGTTTTCCGACGAAGCAGAGCGGGTATACAAGAGTGAGGGCCTGGAGGCGTTCACCGCCAGTGAAATAGCCGCCGCCAGGGAGCCTCTGCAGGGCGGGCCCTTCAAACCCTTCCTGTCAGCCCTGCATCGTTTGCAGCAGGCCTTTCCACCTAGCGAAGCCCCCATCAGGACAGCCCTGGTGACGGCCCGGTCGGCGCCAGCCCATGAGCGGGTAATCCGCACACTGCGTGACTGGAATATCCGTATTGATGAGTCCATATTCCTGGGCGGTTTGAATAAGACCGAGTTCCTGAAGGCCTACCAGGCGGATGTATTCTTCGACGATCAGCAGACCCACTGTGTCTCTGCCAGCCCCCATATCGCCACCGGACATGTGCCCCACGGCGTGGCAAATTCCTGAAAATCGCCTGCTACGCGTTTATTCCTTTTATATTTGGCAAATCTATTGGTTAATGGCTATTCTTTATAAGGCGTGGAGACGTCACCGGCTGGCTGTTTCCCATTTTCATAGGAGGTATGCATGAAACTGCAGCAGTTGCGGTACATCTGGGAGGTCGCCCATCACGATCTCAACGTATCGGCAACAGCGCAGAGCCTGTTTACCTCACAGCCCGGAATCAGCAAGCAGATTCGCCTGCTGGAGGATGAACTCGGGGTGGAAATATTTGCCCGCAGTGGCAAGCACCTCACGCATGTAACCCCGGCCGGGGAAGAGATTCTCAAGACCGCAGAGGAAGTCCTGTTCAAGGTCAAGAGCATCCGCCAGGTGGCAGAGGAATACGCTGACGAGAAAAAGGGCAGCCTGTCTATCGCCACCACCCATACCCAGGCACGCTACGCGCTGCCACCTGCGATCAGCACGTTTATAGACCGCTATCCGGAGGTCGCTCTGCACATGCATCAGGGCACACCCATGCAGATCTCCGAAATGGCCTCCGATGGCACGGTGGATTTCGCTATAGCGACCGAGGCACTGGAGTTGTTTTCCAACCTCATTATGATGCCCTGTTACCGCTGGAACCGTTGCATCCTGGTGCCCAAGGGGCATCCCCTGACACAGCTCTCCAAGCTGACGCTGGAAGATGTAGCCGAACACCCCATCGTGACCTATGTCTTCGGCTTTACCGGGCGCTCCAAGCTCGATGAAGCCTTTGTGGCCAAGGGCCTGGAACCGAAGGTGGTGTTCACCGCCGCTGATTCCGACGTGATCAAGACTTACGTTCGCCTGGGCCTGGGTATCGGGATCGTTGCCGGCATGGCCTACGATGAGACGATTGACAGCGACCTGGTCTCCCTTGACGCCAGTCACCTGTTTGCCAGTAGCGTCACCCGCATCGGCTGCCGTCGCGACACCTTCCTGCGTGGCTATATGTACGAGTTTATGGAGGACTTCGCGCCGCATCTTACCCGTGATGTCGTGCAGGAGGCATTTTCCTGCAACAACAAGGCGGACCTGGAGCAACTCTTTGCGGATGTAAACTTGCCGGTTTGCTAGACGTCACAGCCACCCGTCATGCTCTCCCGTTTTGACCCCGCTCAGCCAAAGCCTATCTGCTGTCAAATTATCGGCTGAAATCACCTCTCGGGGCTTGTGTCCCGCGCGGCACAGCGGTTACATTACCGCGCTATCAACAATCACTTTCCACCATAGGAGATGACTAATTGGAACTGGCCTGTCTGGACCTGGAAGGGGTGCTTGTGCCCGAAATATGGATCGCTTTTGCCGATCGTACTGGCATCGAGGAATTGCGTGCTACCACCCGCGACATACCTGATTACAACGTGCTGATGAAGCAGCGCCTCGCGCTCCTCGAGCAGCACAATTTGAAGATTGATGATATCCAGGCGGTGATCGCCACACTGGAACCCCTGCCCGGGGCCATCGATTTTATCGATTGGCTGCGTGAACGCTTCCAGGTCATTATCCTGTCAGATACCTTCTATGAATTTTCCCAGCCACTGATGCGGCAGTTGCATTGGCCAACGTTGTTCTGCCACCGCCTGGTCACTGATGATGACGGACGGGTAGTGGACTATAAGCTGCGTCAGGAAGATCCGAAGCGCGCCTCCGTCAAGGCACTGCACAGTCTTCACTACCGTGTACTGGCTGCGGGTGATTCCTACAACGACACTACAATGCTGGCGGAGGCGGATGTGGGATTCCTTATTCATGCGCCACAGAACGTGATCGAAGAGTTCCCGCAGTTCCAGGCTGTAGACACCCTGCAAGAGCTGAAGGTAGCCTTCCTCAATGCCAGTAATCGGGACCTGACCCTGGACTAAAGTGACTGTGGCATTTCCTCCAGTGTATTGAGCAGTTTGCCAACCTTGTCATAGGTTTCCTGGTACTCCTGTTGCCACTGGGAATCGGCGACGATACCGCCGCCGCCCCAGCAACGTACTTTCCCCTGATCACAGAGCATAGTGCGGATAGCGATGTTGCTATCCATGCGACCATCGGCACTGATATAAAATACAGAGCCACAATAGGCCGCGCGCTCATCGGGCTCCAGTTCGGCGATGATTTCCATGGCGCGGCGTTTGGGAGCACCGGTGATAGAGCCTCCGGGGAAGCTGTCTCGCAACAGTTCCCAGGCGCTGCGGCTGGCGTCCAGTTCGCCGCTGATGGTACTGACCAGGTGATGTACGGTGGGAAAGCTCTGCACCTCGAACAGGCGGTCGACGTGAATACTTCCCGGGACACAACTGCGACCGAGGTCATTGCGCAGTAAATCCACGATCATCAGGTTTTCAGCGCGATCCTTGTGGGAGGCGCGCAGTTCCAGGGCTGCCTGCTCATCGGCCCGCTGGTCCGGGTAGCGTGGCCGTGTGCCCTTGATCGGCGAAGTTTCCACCCGGTGCCCATGCAGCGACAGGAAGCGCTCCGGCGACAGGCTTAACAGGGACGCCCCATCTGCCAGTGACAGGTAGGCTGAAAATGGTGCTGCGGCAACCTGCCTTAGTGCGCGATAGGCATGCCACGGATCGCCGCTATACCCGGCGCTGAAACACTGCGCCAAATTCACCTGGTAGCAGTCTCCGGCGTGGATATAGCCCTCTATCCGTGCAAAAGCCTGGCGGTAATCCTGTGCGCTCATATTGGAAGAAAAGCTCGCACTCAGATTGAAGTCCGCTGCAGGTTTCGAGGCTGGCTGGCGTAACCTGGCAAGCAAATCGCGCATCTGGGCGCCTTTAACGCCGGGTTGGGACACCAGCACTGCGCGGCGCAGTAGGTGATCCTGCACCACGCACCAGTCATAGGCGCACAGGTCCGTCGCAGGAAAGCGTTCTGCAGCGTCACCTGGCGGAATATTGTGCAGCGCATTGCCACACTCATACCCCAGGTAGCCAAGAACACCGCCGCAGAAGGGGATATCCTGTGAAGCTGGCTGGATGCCCCTGTAGTACTCGGCGTGAAAAGCCTTCAGGGAGTCAAAAAAAGACCTGGCCTGCTGCTCTGAGGCGCCTGGTTCGAGGATCGGCAACCCCAACTCCAGGGGTTGTGCCGTCAATATGTCATAACGACCGGCGACGGCATGCGGAGAACTGCTATCAAGGAAGGCGGGGCGGGGCAGGTCCCGGATGCGCTCAAATAGCTCGCAGCTGTCGAGACAGTAGGGGATTTCTTCCAGATGGACAGATTTATTCACAGCGCTCGTACTATTCTCGCCACGGGGCTATTGCCAGGATCCGAAAGTACTGGGCCATCGCCTGGCCATCCCCAGGGGAAGCCGACACCCTTTGGTAGTTTAAAGTCTTAATCTGCGCTGAAATAACTAGTATCTGCATTGCAATGACAAGAAATGAAAGACCCGCTGAATTGACTTTGCCGGCCTATGGAATTAATGTTGAACGCCGAATTTTTGGCAGGTTTGCATCCTAAGCCTGACAGCCATGACTTGCAACCGGCGCGCCTTTATTCGAGGTACGACGGGCCCTCCATCGCCCCTTGTGGGTAACGTTTGGATCAAGGAATATGACGACAAAGAACAACAGTAACCTGATCGCCTCGCTGGAAAACCCTTTTGCCAGCAAGGACGAGCAGGAATTCAAAGTCCCCGGACAGCTTGCCTCCACGCCCGGGCCCTACGAACAGTCTTTGAAGGCCGGCTGGGAGCTGCAACAGCGACCGTACCAGGCCGCCGGCGTGAAAAACACACAGCGCCAGCACCAGAAGAAGCGCATGACCATCTGGGAGCGTATTCGTTTCCTCGCCGATGGCGAACCCACGGTGTTGTACCAGAACTGGGGGCCCAACCTGGACGGTGCGTCGCTGGTGACGGCCATCATCAAGATCAACGGACGGGATGTGGCTTTGTACGGCCATGATTTTACCGTGCGGGCTGGCTCCATGGACGCGACCAACGGCGCCAAACTGGTGCGTTTGTTCGAGCTGGCGGCCAAGCAGCGTATACCCGTGGTCGGTATCAACGACAGTGCAGGCGCCTTCATTCCCGCGGGCGTGGGTGGCCTTAATGGTTACGCCGAGGCCTTCGCTGCACTGCGCAGGATCAGCGGCATCGTACCGAGTATTATGTGTATGTTCGGCTTCAATGCCGGTGGTGGCTCCTATCTGCCACGCCAGGGCAGTTTCCTGATTCAGCCCAACGAAACCTTCTTCGGGCTCACCGGCCCTGGCGTAGTGAAGTCTGTGCTAGGTGAAGACGTGACCCCGGATGAGCTTGGCGGTCCGGGTGTGCACAGTCAAAGCGGGGTTACTGACTTCGTGGTCAAGGACGAAGTCGCAGCCCTGCGCAAGGTGCGTGCCCTGCTTAACTACCTGCCCAGTTACAATGGCGAAGTGGCCCCACACCAGGCCAGTTCCGATCCGGTTGATCGTAAGACCTGGGATATCGATATCCTGCTGAAGAAAGCGTTTAATTCCCCCACTGGCTTCAACACGCCCATTGATGTCACTATTTTGATCCAGCAGCTGTGTGACCATGGTGATTTTCTCGAAATCCAGCCCGACCGCGCCCGCAACACAGTGACCGCCCTGGGCCGCATGGGAGGTGATGTTATAGGCTTCCTGGCCAATAATTCTGCCGTATCCTCAGGGCAGGTCGATATCGACGCGGCCTACAAGAACGCGCGCTTTATCCGTTTCTGTAACCTTTACAATATACCGGTCATCTTCCTGGAAGACACTACCGGCTTCCTGCCCGGCAAGGAGCAGGAGACCGGTGGCATCATACAGGCGGGCCGGGCCATGCTGGACGCCATTGTTGACCTGCGTACGCCGCGCTTCCTGGTGCTGATACGCAATGCCTTTGGCGGCGCCTACGCTGCCTTTAACAGCTTTCCGGTCGGTGCCGATTTCGTTGTCGCCTTGCCGACCACCCGCGTCGCGGTAATGGGCCCCGCAGGCGTTGAGTATGTATACAAGGCTGAACTGCGCAAGATTCGCGGCACTGTTGCCGACAAGGTAAAAGCAGAGACGCAGGCGCAGCTTGATGCCGGTTTGTCTGCCGAGCAGGCCGCCGAGACCGCAGCGGAATTAGTGAATGACTGGGTCAAGTCGGAAGAGGCGCTACTGGTGCAGCGTTACGAGCAGGAGTTGATGAACCCGAACGAGGCCCTTAGCCTTGGCTCGATCTCCCAGATCGTCATGCCTTCTGATCTGCGCCAGGTACTGGCCGAGAACATGGCATTTTATTTACGCCGCTACCAGGCGGAACCGCTGCAATCCGTGCAGCGCGAGTTCCACTAGACCGACCCCGGCAACCCAACAAAAGGAAGACAGGCGTGTCCAACGAATTTTACCTGAACAATCCGCTTATCCACCGCAACCGCCGGCTGGGCGAAGCCAAATCGGCCTGGGTCAGCCAGTTCGACTGCACCCATATTCGTCCGCTGATAATCTGCCGCGGGCCTATTCGCAAAGAAGCGATGGATGTGTTTACCGAAATGGGCATCAGCCATTTTGGCATTCTGTTGTCGGAAAAAGATTCCATTGTCTATCGCAACGCCATAGCCCCGGAACTGCGCTCCCTGACCAACCCGGACCGGGTGCACCGGGTGCCGGATTACAGCGGCGCCAACAAGGAGGAGCGGGAGCAGCGCATCGAGCAGATTATCAACATCGCTCACGACAACAACTACAATGCCATTTTTGCCGGCTACGGGTTCATGGCGGAAGACGAGGCCATGGTAGCTGCCATGGAAAAAGCGGGTCTCAATTTTATTGGCCCTTGCTCACGCACGGTGCACGATGCGGGTCTTAAAGACGAAGCCAAGCGCACGGCCCTTAAATGCGGCGTATCGGTTACTCCCGGTATTGATAACGGCACCGCGCTGGCGCTGTTGAAAAAGCACGCCGATGTGGCGGCGCTAAAGGCGCTGGTTGCCGAGCACAAGCTTGACGTAGACGCTATCAGCCTGGACGACGAATCGATCAGCCTTGAGGACAAGGCGGACACAGTGCTGGCCGCTTCCTACAACAGCGGTATCGACCTGTATACCGTGGATGAACTGTGCGAATCCCTGACCGAAGCCGTGCAGCGGATGACCGCGGACTACCCGCAAAACCGTGTGCGCCTGAAGGCTATCAGCGGCGGCGGCGGCAAGGGCCAGCGCATCCTCGGTATCGGGGAATCTGCACGTACAGCGGAAATGGTGCGTGAGATTCTCAATGAGGTGAAGACAACCGGAGTCGGTGACAACAAGAACGTATTGGTTGAGCTCAATATCGAAACCACACGGCACCAGGAAATACAGGTGATCGGCAACGGCCAGTGGTCCATGTCCATGGGCGGGCGTGATTGTTCCCTGCAAATGCACGAGCAAAAACTGCTGGAAGTCTCTGTCACCGTAGAGTCTTTGCAAAAGGCCCTGGCGCAAGCTGAAGCCAGCGGGCAGGCGGACGAGGCCCGGGTCCTCAAACAGGATCTGGCGACGCTGACCGCCATGGAACAAGAGGCGGAAACCTTCGGTGAAGCGGTGGGCCTGGATTCAGTATCTACCTTCGAGTGTATCGTGGATCGCGACAAGCACTTCTTCATGGAGATGAATACCCGAATACAGGTTGAACACCGGGTTACCGAGTTGTGCTACTCCCTCCAATTTACCAATCCCAATAACCCTGACGAGTCTTTCATAGTCGAGTCCCTGGTTGAGGCCATGGTGCTGCTGGCGGCCCATGCGGGCAATCTACCGCGTCCAGAGCGGCTGATACGCAAGAACGACAGTGTAGAGGCGCGTCTCAACGCCACTAACCAGGCCCTGCAGCCGCACGCAGGTGGCGTGATTGAATCCTGGAGCGACGCGATTGACGGAGAGATTCGTGACGACCAGGGTATCAGCCTGCACAATCCTGATACTGATGTTTTCATGAAGTACACCCTGGCCGGTGCCTATGATTCCAATATAGCGCTGTTGCTGACCGTGGGTGACACACGCATGGACACCTACCAGCACATGGCGGAGGCCATTCGCCAGACGCGCATGCGCGGCCTGGACCTGGCGACCAACCTGGAGTTTCATTACGGCCTGGTGAACTGGTTTATAGGCCAGAACATCAATGCCAGGCCCACCACGCGTTTCATTGTTCCCTATCTGACGGCAGTTGGTGAGCTGAAACAAAGGGCCAATAACCTGGACCTTACCGTGGCCTATCAGCAGCTGTGTAAAGTGGCGCTTGCGACTGTGGAAGGGGATGCAAAAGCTGCCCTTGACCAGACGCTACAGTTAAAGGAAACCTTGTTATTGCGCCCGCTGGCGATGCTGCTGGAGCAGCCTCACACACTGAGTGGCTGGCTCAGTGTTAATCGTGATTGCTACACCATGATCAAGGGCAAAATCTGCTGGAATGAAAATCCACTGGAGTTGTTGGCCGATACCTACCACTTCCTCAATATGGATTATATGCTGGGCGATAAACCCCCTGCGGCAGCCATGATCTGGGATCATGACAACAGCATCCTGCAGGAGGCACTGGCTTTCTACGACGAGCTGAACAACCGTGTGCAAGCCGGTGATTGGCTGGAACTGTGTTCCATTCTCGATGGTGAAGAGGCGCCAGAAGGTGTTGATGCGGCTCTCTGGGAGCGGGTACGCGGAGCCCACGAAGGTTTCCAGACCGGTGCAGACATCATGGCGATACTGCCCAGCATCGCAGAAGCTACAGGTTTCTACGAGCTTACCGTTAACAGTGACCTGACCATAAACATCCCGGAACGATTGACGGAAGACGAGCACCAGACCCTGATGTCCAAGATCCTTGTGCCGCCTCCGGTGGCCAAGTCAGATGAAATACTTAGCGAAAGCGGTGGCATGTTCTATTCACGCGAAACTCCCGAGCACGATGTGTATGTGGGGGCCGGCGATCACTTCGAAGCGGGTGATCCGCTTTTTATCGTGGAAGTGATGAAAATGTTCAACAAGGTGTATGCGCCTTTTGCCGGTACTATCAAGGATGTGCTGGTCGATATCGATGGCACCATCATCAGCAAGGGGCAGGCGATCTTCAAAATCGTTCCTGATGAAATTGTGATAGAGGAGTCGCCCGAAGCCATTGCCGCGCGGCGCCACGCAGTCACCAGCGAATTCCTGCAGCAGCTTTAAAGAGGAAAAGACATGATTACAGCACTGGACCACATTGCAATTGCCGTACCTGACCTGGAAAAGGCGATTCAACGCTTCGTAGAAGACTTCGGTTTGCCTCTGGGAGGCACCGAAGACGTAATCGAAGCAAAAACCACCGCTGCCTTCCTGCCGTTACCGCCAACCAGTATTGAGTTGGTTTACCCGCTGAATGGCGAAGGCCCCGTTGCCACTTACCTCGAAAAGAAGGGTGGCGGCATGCATCACCTGTGCTTTCGTTCTGACAATATTGATGAGGATGTGGCGCGCCTGCGAGACAAGGGCTACCAGTTTCTCGCTGACGAACCTTCGCCTGGCGCTCATGGCTCCCGCGTTATTTTTATTCACCCCAAGAGCTGCGATGGCGTATTAATTGAGATCAACCAGCCCGCCGAAGACCATTGAGGTTGTGCCAATGAGCGATAAAATTTATGACAAGGCCAATGCCACTCCGCAGAACTGGAAGGAGCTGGCCAGCAAGCAACTGAAAGGAAAGGACCCTGAGTCCCTGGCGTGGCAGACCGCCGAGGATATTGCCATTAAGCCGCTGTATACCGCGGCCGACATGGAATCTCTTGAGTACACCGATACCATGCCCGGAATGTCTCCCTACGTGCGTGGTCCGCAGGCGACAATGTATGCAGGGCGGCCCTGGACGATTCGCCAGTACGCCGGTTTTTCCACTGCGGAAGAGTCCAACGCCTTTTATCGCAAAGCACTGGCGGCGGGCGGGCAGGGTGTCTCCGTAGCCTTCGACCTGGCCACACACCGCGGTTACGACTCCGACCATCCCCGGGTAACCGGTGATGTGGGCAAGGCGGGTGTTGCCATCGACTCTGTTGAGGACATGAAAATTTTGTTCGACGGCATTCCATTGGACAAGGTCTCCGTTTCCATGACCATGAACGGCGCAGTTTTGCCGGTTTTGGCCGGTTATATTGTGGCAGCGGAAGAGCAGGGCGTGTCACAGGAGCAGCTGGCAGGTACCATCCAGAACGATATCCTCAAAGAATTCATGGTGCGCAATACCTATATTTATCCACCTGCGCCCAGCATGAAGATCATCGGGGATATTATTGCCTATTGCTCCAGCAATATGCCTCGCTTCAACACTATTTCTATTTCCGGTTACCACATTCAGGAGGCGGGAGCCAACGCCGCACTGGAGCTGGCCTATACCCTGGCGGATGGCAAGGAGTACATTCGTACTGCCATCGCAGCGGGTCTTGGTATTGATGATTTCGCGCCGCGCCTGTCTTTTTTCTGGGGCATCGGTATGAATTTCTATATGGAGATCGCCAAAATGCGGGCGGCGCGTATGCTATGGGCCCGTATCGTTGCTGAATTTGATCCGCAGAATCCCAAGAGCTCCATGTTGCGCACACACAGCCAGACCTCCGGCTGGTCGCTGACTGAGCAGGACCCTTACAACAATGTAGTCCGTACCACCATTGAGGCCATGGCGGCCGTCTTTGGCGGTACGCAATCACTGCACACCAATGCCCTGGACGAAGCGATTGCGTTGCCCACCGAGTTCTCGGCACGTATCGCCCGCAACACCCAGTTGATCATCCAGGAGGAGACTGGCATTACCAAGGTCGTCGATCCCTGGGGTGGCTCCTACATGATGGAAAGCCTGACCCAGGACATCGCTGACAAGGCCTGGGAATTGATCCTGGAGGTCGAGGAAGCCGGCGGCATGGCCAAGGCCATTGAAACCGGTATGCCAAAGTTGAAAATTGAGGAAGCCGCTGCGAAGAAGCAGGCACGCATCGATCGCGGTGAAGACGTTATCGTCGGCGTAAACAAGTACCGGGTAGACAATGACGAGGAGGTGGATATCCTCGAGATCGATAACGACGCCGTGCGTGAATCCCAGCTTGCCCGTCTTGCCAGTATCCGCGGCAGTCGCGATGCAGCGGCCGTAGAAGCTATACTGGAGGACATATACCAATCCGCCGTCAGCGGAGAGGGCAATTTGCTGGCACTCGCTGTTGAGGCTACACGCCTCCGTGCCACCGTCGGGGAGATATCTTTCGCTATGGAACGTGAATTCGGACGTTTTAGTGCCCAGTCACAAACAGTGTCCGGTGTCTACGGGTCAGCCTTTCAGGAAGATGAAAACTGGCAGGGTATCAGCAAGGA
>CBDTVJ010000043.1:0-14310 GCA_965363655.1 uncultured Halieaceae bacterium
CTGTGTAGAAACGCCAGGCCAGGGAACCGTCGGCGACGTTGTATGCACTTATATAACCGCGCACACCGAACTCAGCGCCGCCGTTGCCTATCAGTACCTTGCCCTTGACCACACGCGGAGCTCCGGTGATGGTGTAGGGGAGGGCCGGGTCAAAAGTCGCGGTTTCCCAATTAACCTTGCCTGTTTTCGCGTCCAGGGCGAACAGGCGTCCATCGAGGCTGCCGAAAAACAGCTGTCCCTGCCACGCCGCCAGGCCGCGGTTTACCACGTCGCAACAGGTGTGCTTAGCTTTTTCACCGGGAACCTTGGGGTCGAAAGACCACAGGCGTTCACCGGTGCGGGCATCAATAGCATGCACTATGCTCCATGCTGAGGTCATATACATGACACCATCGATAACCAGGGAAGTTGCTTCTATGCCCCGCTTGGTCTCCAGGTCATAGGACCAGGCCAGGCCTAGCTTTGAGACATTGTCCGCGGTAATGCCGGTCAGGGGGCTAAAGCGCTGTTCGCTGTAAGTGCGGCCGTGGGACATCCAGTTGCCCGCATCCTTGTCGGCCTGTTGCAGGCGCTTGGTATCTACCTGAGCAGGGCTGTGCACCGTAGTTGATGATGCTTGCGCAGCGCCCTCGGGAGCCTGTCGGTTGCAGGCTGGCAAAGCCACTGCCAATACGAGGAGCAAGCTGGTGAGTGCGGGTTTCTTGATCATTTCTATGGTCCTGCCAGCGTTATTATTGCGTGTTTGTGGAGTAATGATCAGTGTAGCCTACAGCTCAGGCAATGTCCTTGCGTGCCTGCAATGCGCGCTGCACTTCCAGTTGCCCTGCCAGGCTGAGTTTTAATTTCAAAGACATCCACAGGGGTATCAGCATGAACAGTGCGAGACCCGGGCCCATGATGAGACCCAGCCCCCAGATCACCTGCGCAGGTGCGTCTCCGGGTTGTACTCCAGTCTCCAGGCCGATCAGGTCAAGAAAAGGCCCGGCAATCATGTAACCAAAACCACTGATGAACTTGGCGGAGAAAAAAGCGGCCGCGAACATCACGCCTTCCTGTCGCTGCCCGGTGGCCAGTTCCTGCTCATCGGCAATGTCAGCCAGCATGGCGTGATTCGAAATAGTGCGAAGAATGCTCATCGTTACGAAGATTGCGTAGTTGAGAAAAATCAGCGCAAATACAATGCTCAACTGTTCTGGCAGCCACCCCATTAGCTTCATCGGTGTTAGCCATGCCAGGTTGAGCGCGCCAAGGGCGCAGCTCAATTGCAGTACCTGTTGTTTTTCGAGCTTTCGATTCAGGTAGCCCGAACTCGAACTGACAATGGCGACCGCGAGCAGAGGAGGGCCCCCGAACAGGATAGACACCTGTACGGTATTCAATTCCCAGAAATAAGTGAAGGTCACCATCAGTAAAGCGCCAAGAATGCCGCCCATGCCACCGATCGCCGTGTCGAGAATGACCAGGTAACAAAAATTGCGGTTGCGAAAAGTCGAGATGATATCCCGCAACATGTTGCCGCCTGTTCCCGCCGCGCGTTTGGCCAGGACAGGGATGTAATGCCAGGTGCCCCGGATACAGACGGCACTGGCGATCAGCACTCCGCAGGCGTTCAGCCAGCCGTAATGACGATAGTTTTCTATCACAAACCTGCCGTCGATCCCCTGTTCACTATTGAACATCAGCAGCATTGCGCCTGCGGGAACAAGCACCCCGATGAACCAGCCCAGATTGGTGCGAGCGCTAGCCAGACGGGTGCGCTCGTGGTAATCCACGGTTATTTCCGCGCCCAGGGCAAGATAGGGAACCATAAAAAATGACAAGGCAGTACGTAGCACTACCACACTGCCGAGCAACCACAGGAACAGTGCGTTCTGGGTCTGGAGTGCGCAAGCAGGCGGAGCGAACACGGCTATAAAGCTCAGGGCCAACGGGACTATGGATGCCAGCATCAGTGGATGGCGTCGTCCCCAGCGGCTGCGCAAATTATCTGACCAGGCGCCGACCAAAGGATCAGAAAGGGCATCCCACAGGATTGAAACAGCAATGGCCAGGCCAGTCAGGGTGCCACTGAGACCCAGTACCTGCTTGTAATAGAACAGTACAAATGCGCCGAAGGCGGCATCTTTCAGTGCGTAGTTAACGACTCCCGAACTGTATAGGAGCCGGTTGCGCAATGCGGCAGTTGAAATGTTATCGCCCTCGTCCGAAACGGTGGAGGAGGGCGTCAAATAGCCTGCGCCGTGGCTCCGGGTTTGTTTTTATAAGGCTATAGGCAATCCAGCATGGCCTGGATTGTCAGAGCGCTAACTCTGCCATATCCCGCAGGAGATTGACATCACCGTGGACCAGCAGGGATGTGATCGGCGAATTCTCCCAATCCTGCAGCTTTTCCTTGATCCTGTCTTTGGGGCCTGACAATGATATTTCGTCCGCGAACTGGTCGGGAACGACAGCAATGGCTTCATCCCTTTTCCCTTCAAAGAACAGCTTCTGGATCTCGTCGGCCTCATCGGGAAAGCCCATGCGCGCCATCAGTTCCTTGTGGAAGTTGCGTTTGGCAGAACCCATGCCGCCAATATAAAATCCGAGCATGGCCTTGGTGGGGTAGAGGGCATCCTGCAAGTTGTCATTGATGTTTACCATTACCGTGGGGCACACCTCGAAACCTGCTTTGGCATCCACCAGCTGATCAGCGTAAACCTCCTGCCGGTAAGGGGAGTAATACAGTGGCAGCCAGCCATCGGCTATCTGCGCCGTCTGGGTGACATTTTTCGGTCCTTCGGCGCCGATGAAAATAGGTACATCAGCGCGCAGTGGGTGGGTAATGGACTTTAATGGCTTGCCCATACCCCAGGAGCCCGGGCCGTTGTAGGGCAGTGGGTAGAACTCACCGTCATTGGTCACCGGGGCTTCCCGGGCCAGTACCTTGCGAATGATTTCCACGTATTCGCGTGTCCGGGTTACCGGTTTGCTGTATGGCTGGCCGTACCAGCCTTCGACCACCTGTGGTCCTGACACGCCCAGCCCTAAAATCATGCGACCATTGGACATGTGATCCAGCGCCAGCGTCGCCATCGCGCAGGCAGTGGGTGTGCGGGCGGACAATTGGGCGACAGAGGTACCCAGCCGAATGGTGCTGGTGTGCGCGCCAATCCAGGCCAGGGGTGTAAAGCAGTCATTACCCCAGGATTCTGCGGTCCACACTGAATCGAAGCCCAGCCGTTCCGCCTCCTGTGCCAATTCCACATGTGCATTGCCCGGCGCCAGCGCGCCCCAATAACCCAGCTGCAAGCCGAGGGATAGTTTTGACATGGTGAGTCTCCGTATGAAAGTCCGTAACTGTAAGCGATTGACGCCTTGTTACGGAAGTTATTCGCGGCCAAATTCCCTGACTTACGAGATCATTTTTATTGTCAATCCCGGCAGGCAACCGCTAGACTCTGCCGACTTGTATCGCCAACCCCGCGGAGTTTTCCCATGAGCCAGCTCACCCACCTCGATGAACAGGGCGCCGCCCGCATGGTCGATGTCGGTGGCAAGGATGTGACCGGGCGCATAGCCGTGGCCGGTGCTTATGTGTGCATGTTGCCGCAAACCCTGGCGCTGCTGGAACAGGGCGCCCATAAAAAAGGCGATGTACTGGCGGTGGCGCGCATTGCCGGGATCCAGGCGGCAAAAAAATGCTCCGACCTGATTCCCCTGTGCCATCCCCTGATGCTGACTTCTGTCGAGGTCAGTTTCGAGCTGGAACCTGACGCCAACCGGATCAGGATAGAGGCCACTTGCAAGGTTTCGGGCAAGACGGGCGTTGAGATGGAAGCCTTGACCGCGGTATCGATCGCAGCCCTTACGATCTACGACATGTGTAAGGCGGTTGATAGGGGTATGGAAATCCAGGACATTGCCCTGCTGCATAAACAAGGTGGCAAGTCGGGCTCCTGGCATCGCGACCAGCACGGTGCAGCCGATGCTTAAGGTGCTGTTTTTTGCCAGTGTCCGGGAAAGTCTGGATTGCGCCACGCTGGACGTCGAATGGGACAGTTCTGGCATGGACCTGGAGCAGTTACAGGACAAGCTGGTAGCCAGCAAGGGCAGCGTATGGGGCGAGGTGCTGGGTCAGGACAATATGATTCGTGCCGTTAACCAGGCCGTGGTCGCCGAAAACTGTACCCTGGCTGATGGCGATGAAGTCGCTTTCTTTCCACCGGTTACCGGAGGCTGAAGCGGTGACTCTCTCTAATACCAGTGTCTGCGTGCAGGAGGCTGATTTTGACGCAGCCGCACTGCAGGCCTCATTGCTGGCGGGCGATGCTGGTGAGGGGGCAGTTGCTACTTTTACCGGCTATGTCCGCACTACCAACCAACAGTGCAAGGTGCACACTCTGGAGCTGGAGCACTATCCCGGGATGACCGAGAACAGTATTAACGGCATCCTCCAGCAGGCATTGGAGCGCTGGCCACTAATGAAGGCCGCCGTAGTACACCGCATTGGCAAGCTGGCGCCGGGCGACCAGATCGTGTGGGTGGGAGTATCATCCGCCCACCGGGAAGCCGCCTTTGCCGCCTGCGAATTCATTATGGATTACCTGAAGGCCCATGCGCCCTTCTGGAAAAAGGAGCTGGGGCCGGGTGGCGAGCAATGGGTTGCAGCCAGGGAAAGTGATAGCGGCAGGGCGGCCCGCTGGGCAGAAAATGACGCCCAGACGCCATAGGGTACGCATAATTGCCGTAGCGGGTGACGCTCGCTGCGACCAATAGCCTGAATAGGGGATGTGCGGGCGGCCTCTGCTGGGTTCCAATAAGGACCTAATTTAATAATGACGAAGTAGACTGGGAGACACTGCCTTATGAGTATTGATGGCCGGGAATTGAGAGACGCCCTGGGGCGCTTTGCCACAGGTGTATGCCTGATAACAACGGTAACGGATACCCGACAGGCGGTGGGTATGACGGTCAATTCTTTTTCTTCCGTCTCCCTTGATCCTCCTCTGGTGTTGTGGTGTTTGCAGGATAACTCCGATGTTTATGATGTTTTTGCCACGCCTCGCTATTACACCATCAACATCCTCTCCTCTGGGCAGGAAGCGTATTCCAACCGGTACGCAAAGAAGGAACAACACCATCTGGACCCTGCCCACTATCGCCAGGGCAAATACGGTACGCCCATCATCCGCGATGCCCTTGTCAGCTTTGAATGTGAACTTGAAAAAACCTATGACGGCGGTGACCACCTGATCATCGTGGGCAGAGTCCGGGATATGGTGCAGCGTCCCGATGGCGATCCACTGCTGTTTTTCTCCGGGCGCTATCGCGAATTGCATTAGAGTACCCCTACAGATGTAGGGATTTTTCTTGGACTACGCTGGCTGTTCCAATGCCCCTGCAAGGCTTTATACTGGACGGCTTCTATCAGGACGGTTGGCTCTAAATGAAGTTTTGTACCAGTTGTGGCGATACGGTAATCCTGCAGATTCCCATAGGGGATGACCGTGAGCGCTTTGTCTGCACCAGCTGTGAGCTGATTCACTACAGTAATCCACGGGTAATTGTTGGTTGCGTGCCTGTCTATGAGGGCAAGGTGTTACTATGCAAACGCGCCATCGAGCCACGTAAGAATTATTGGACCCTGCCTGCCGGATTCATGGAAAACGGCGAAACGACGCTACAGGGCGCCGCCCGTGAGACCTGGGAAGAGGCCTGCGCACGCGTCAGCAACCTGGACTTATACCGTATCTTTGATGTGCCCTATATCAACCAGGTTTATATGTTTTATCGCTGCGACCTGGACAATGGCGAGTATGGGGTTGGGCCTGAAAGCCTGGAGACAGACCTGTACGAAGAGCAGGATATCCCCTGGGACCAGATCGCCTTTCCCGTCGTGGCCGAGACACTGAGGGAATTTTTCGCAGACAGCCCCTCGGGAGAATTCCCCGTGCGAGTATCGGCTATCGAGTACCGCCCCCGGCGCCGCTAAATTCATAAGCTGGACAAATAACGGACGGCGAGCGCCAGTTTCGCTTCGTCGACCGTTATCAACTACGTAACAACAGGAGTAGCTCGACATGGCATTTCCCAAGATTGGCAACATGGCACCCGCATTTACCCTGCTCGACCAGGATGGCAACAAGGTCAGCCTAAAGCAGTTCAAAGGCGAGAAAAATGTTGCCCTGTATTTCTATCCCAAGGCGATGACTCCGGGCTGTACCGTGCAGGCCTGCGGTATTCGAGATAGCAAAAAGGCGCTGGCCAAGGCCGCTACCGTGGTGCTTGGTGTCAGTCCCGATCCGGTGGCCAAGCTTGCCCGCTTTATTGATAAGCAGGATTTGAATTTCACCCTGCTGTCAGATGAAGACCATGCCATTACCGAGAAATACGGCTGCTGGGGCCTGAAGAAATTTATGGGACGCGAATTCATGGGTGTACTGCGCACGACATTTATAATTGGTAAGGACGGGCGCCTGAAGCACGTGATGAACAAGGTTAAAACCAAGTCGCACCACGACGATGTGTTGGCCTTGATCAAGGAATTAGGGCTGTAGAGCCCGAGTTATGCTGAAATATCTTTTTGAGGATGCCCCGGGTCCAGGCCAGGTAAGGGAAATTGTCCCTGGCGTATTGTGGCTGCGCATGCCCCTGCCCATGGAACTCG
Source organism: uncultured Halieaceae bacterium (assembly GCA_965363655.1). Lineage (GTDB taxonomy): Bacteria > Pseudomonadota > Gammaproteobacteria > Pseudomonadales > Halieaceae > Marimicrobium. The sequence continues at coordinate 6,650 of CBDTVJ010000043.1, forward strand.
ACCACATCAACCTGTACCTGCTGGAAGAGGATGATGGTTGGTGGGTTATTGATACCGGCATTGCTATCGACCCCACACAAGCGCTTTGGGAACAGGTGTTCGAGGAGTACCTGAAGGGCAAGCCAATCAAGGCCGTACTTGCTACCCATTATCATCCGGATCATACCGGCATGGCCGGTTGGTTATGCGAAAAATGGCGCGTGCCGTTTTATATGACAGAGACGGAGTACCTCACTGGCCTGTCGTTTAGTAGAACCACGCGGGAACATTTTTCCTGGTCCTATGCAGTCTACCTGCGACGATGCGGCTACACGCCCGAGCAGATTGACAAGGCACGCGACAAGTTCGGCGGCTTTGGACCCTATATCAAGCCCATGCCGACCGCCTATCGCAGGCTGGTTGGGGGAGGCGCGCTGACCATCAACGGCAACCGTTGGGAAATTATTATTGGCAGAGGGCACTCACCGGAACACGCCTGTCTCTATTGTGGTGCGCTCAATATCCTGATTTCCGGTGACCAGGTCATACCCAGGATCACCTCCAATGTCAGCGTGTCCGGTTCCGAGCCCGAAGCGAACCCTCTCAAGGACTGGCTGAATTCCCACGAGCGTTTCCTGGAGGCGCTGCCAGCGGATGCATTGGTGCTGCCGGCCCACAATACCCCGTTTTACGGTTTGCACGAACGGCTGCGTTTCTTGATCGAACACCACGAAGAGCATTTGCTGGCTCTGGAGCAGGCCTGCCTGGACGAGACGCCCACTGCGATGGAGCTGCTGCCGGTCTTGTTCAAGCGCAAACTTAACGACAATCACGTTGGATTGGCCCTCGGCGAGTGTAATGCCCATCTCAACTTTTTGTTGCACCGCGGGCAGTTGCAGAGAACGGTGGACGACCAGGGGCGCTATCGCTATCAATCAGTGGATGAAACCCTGACCATGCGCCTGCGCAAACACCGGCCCTCAGCCGATGATCAGGCGCCTATTCAAGTTTAAACTGTTTAAAAAACAATAGGATAAGATCATTACCTTAAGCTAGCAATAGCTTTAGCGCTGTTCATTTCTGGCTTCTATTGGGTCACACAGGGATTAACGCGTGTGCGGCGACGCAAGCTGTACTAAGCTACCGCCTAATAGTTGATAGCGCTCATATCTTGGACAGTAAACAATAAAGACCTCTAACCAGGAGAGAAAACAATGACCGGCTGCCCACATTTTGACCTCACCGCCCCCGAAACCTTCATGGGTGATCAACCCCGGGAGGCGTTTCAGTACCTCAGGACCCAGGAGCCGGTCTATTGGCATGACAACCCTGCACAGGGCGATGGTTTTTGGGCCATTACGCGGCAGCAAGACCTGGATTATATCTCCAAGAACCCGCTGCTCTTTTCGTCTCGCGAGCGCAGTTGCCTGTTGATTGACTCCGACGATGAGCAATTGGAATTAATGCGCACCATGCTGATCAATATGGACCCACCGCAGCACCTGAAATATCGGCGCCTGGTGCGCACAGCCTTCACGCCCAGGGCTGTTGATGCCTATGAAGAACGTTTTCGTACAGTGGCCACGGAAATCGTTGACCAGGCTGTTGCGGGTGGCAAGTGCGAGTTCGTTGCAGAGATCGCCGCTGAGTTACCCCTGATCGCCATCTGTGAACTCATGGGCGTGCCCCTGGATAAGCGTAAGCGCCTGTTTGAACTGACTAACATCATGCTGGGCATGGATGACCCCGACCTGAGCACCTCAGCAGAGGATGGCACCAACGCGGCAGCAGAGGTGTATATGCTCGCGCTGGAACTGGCCATGGCCCATAAGGAAAATCCACAGAACGATATTGTGGATGTCTTACTCACAGGTACTGTTGAGGACGAACCACTGTCAGAAGGGGATTTTTGCAATTTCTTTCTTATGTTGATCGTGGCCGGTAACGAGACAACACGGACAGTGACCTCCCACGGTATGCGCCTGTTGATGGAGCACCCGGACCAGTACCAGCAATTGGTCGATGACCCTTCAATGTTGCCGGATGCAATCGAGGAATTCCTGCGTTTCAGCCCGGCTGTTATCGCTTTTCGCCGCACCGCCATGGAAGATATCGAGCTCGATGGCCAGCAAATCAAGAAAGGCGACCGCGTGCAAATGTATTACGCGGCGGCTAACGGCGATGAGTCTGTTTTCAGCGAGCCGGATGTATTTGATATAACACGCAGCCAGCGCGAGGATGTGCGCAATGAGCATCGCTCCTTTGGTGTAGGCCAGCATTTTTGCCTGGGTTCCCACCTGGCGCGCCTGGAGTTGCAGGTGGTGTTCGAGGAGATCCTCAGGCGGATCCGCAACCCGCGCCTCGACGGTGACATCAACTGGCTGCGCTCCAACTTCATTAATGGCATCAAGTCCATGCCAATTGCTTTCGATGCGGTCTCTGCGCAATAGCCGCGCGAATCAGGAGATAACGAATATGCCAATGCCAGCCGATATCGGCGTGATCGACCTGATGCTCGCCATTCCCGGCGAGGACAGCAGCCACTTTTATGACTGGATCAAACCGATGCTCATGGACAGGGAAAGTCATGAAATGTTCAAAATGCCCGCGCAGTATATGTTCAAGGATATTCCCGAGACGGGTGAGCAGGAGGACTATATAGCCTACACGCTGGCGCAAATGGATAAGCACGGCATAGAGCGCGCCATGATCGATGTGGGCTTCAGCGAATTTCATGCGGCGGCGCTGCGGCAGCATCCGCACCGCTTCTTCGCCAGTTATGAGGCCAATCCCAACAAGGGCATGGAGGAAGTGCGCAAAATTGTGGCCTTGCATAAGGAGTTCGATATCAAGGCAGTGACCGCAGCGCCGGCCATGATATGCCCACCGGTGCCGGTCAATGACAAGAAGTGGTATCCCATTTACGGCAAACTGGTCGAGCTGGACATTCCGTTTTGCCCTTGTATGGGCGTACCCGGACCGCGCGTTCCGCTGGGACCGCAAAAAGTAGAGCTGTTGGATGAGGTCTTGTGGTTTTTCCCGGAGCTGCGGGTTGTCACACGCCACGGTTGTGAACCCTGGACGGAACTGGCGTGGAAGATGATGCTCAAATATCCGAATCTGTACTACATGACCAGCGCATTTGCGCCGCGGCACTACCCGCCGGATATTATCGAGTTTGCCAATAAGCGCGGTTCCGACCAGGTGATGTACGCAGGCTATTTCCCCATGGGCCTGTCCCTTGATCGCATTTTCAAGGAATTGCCTGATGTGCCGTTGCGGGATGAGGTATGGCCCAAGTTCCTGCGGGAAAACGCTATTAAAGTCTTTAAACTGGATAAGTAAATGGATTATGTTTCTGTTGCAGAGGCAATCGACGCGCCCGGGCTGCGCCTGGTCCTCACTGCCGGAGTGCCTGGCCCCTGGGGAGAAGCGGCCAAAGCCATACTCACTTTCAAGGGTATTCAATACCTGCCGGTTTTCCAGGAAGGCGGCGGGGAGAACAAGGCCCTGCTGGAATGGACGGGACAGACCTCGGCCCCGGTCGCTATTTATGAGGATTTGCCGCCCATATGCCACTGGCTGGATTTACTGATGTTAGCGGAACGTCTTGCCGCCGAAAAGCCGCTGCTGCCGCAGGATATGACAGATCGTGTTGCCGTCCTGGGGCTGTCGGCACTGATCGCTGGCGTAGACGGTTTCGGCTGGAACAGGCGTCTGCACATGCTGGCGCCGATGATGAAGCTGGATTCCCCGCCGCCACTGGCGCAGCGCCTGGCCAACAAATACGGTTGGTCAGACACTGCCGATGCTGCCGCCACCGGTCGCCTGCAGGCTATAAGTGCCGAGCTCGATACCCGGCTGGCACAACAGCAGGAGCAGGGCAGGGATTACCTGGTGGGTGAAGCCGTGTCCGCCGCAGATTTCTATTGGGCCAGCTTCTCCGGTATGGTGAAACCCCTGCCGCCCGAGGACAACCCGATGCCTGATTACCTGCGGGCAACCTATGAGGCTGTTGATGATGAAACCCGCGCCTGCCTGACACCCCGGCTGGAGACTCACCGGGACATGATGTACCAACGGCATATTGCGTTGCCACTGGATTTTTAAGCGGAGGATAAATGATGTTTTCGCAACAGGAACTTTCTGATCGGCTGGAAATACAGGATCTTGTTTTTCATTATGCGGACCTGATCGACAGTAAAAAATTCCAGCAATTGCGCGAGGATGTATTTACCGCAGACGCCCATATTGACTACAGCGCCATGGGCGGCAGCGTGGGCGACCTCAACGAAACCATTGAGTTTCTGGAAGCTGCGGTCACCATGGAGCTATTTCCCAACACCCAGCACTTGAATGCCAATGTTCAGGTGAGCCTGGAAGGTGACAAGGCGACGGGCAGGGTGATGTGTTTCAACCCGATGGAAATGAGCATGCCCGGCGGTGGCACTCAGACCTATTTTATGGGCCTGTGGTACGTTGACGAATATCGCAGGATGCCAGACGGCTGGCGCATCAGCCGTCGTGAAGAGGTAAAGAGCTGGGTATTCAACGCGCCGGACTTCATGAAGCTCTAGGCTCAGCAACCGGGGTTAATCGAGGGCAACCCAGGCACTGGGTAAGTAGTCCAACTCCAGCCTGTCGACCGCGTTGCGCAGAGCCACTTCGAGATTTTCCAGCTCCTGGTAGCCTATTTTTTGCGCGTAACAATCACGAGTGTCGGCCACTACGGCCACTATGTCGGCGGCAAGTTTCGCGCCCAGTTGCGTCAGTCGGATTGCCTTCGCACGCTTGTCGCCACTATCGACGTCCCTGGCGACATAACCCATGCGTTCCAACTCTTTTAGCATTTTCCCCATGGCCTGCTGGGTTACCTGGGCACGCTCCGCCAGCTCCGTAACGCGCACCGCGCCGGTTCCCAGGTTGGCAAATACAGCGCTGTGAGAGGGGCGGATGTCTTGATAGCCACGGGCATTTAAAGCCAGGCCAATACGTCGCTCGAAATCACGTGAAAACTCGCGCAACAGGCGCGAGAGATCATTTGAGAGCATCGAAGCAATTTCCTTATTTTTCTCAGCCGTTGACTGCCTCACGGGGTCCTCCTGTGACTGCTATAGTTTTCTCCCTTGGTTTTATTGTAGCCCTATGCGCGCAGGTGTCACCCCATTGTCTCCCCAATGTTACATTCTCGTCTCTTGCCGGGAATGTGCCAGCGGCTCCGATTGCCCCCCGGTCAGCCCTTCCGGTACACTGCGGCGCTCTTGTTGAAGGCACACCTACCGGGGACGAACCAGCGCAATGGCGAAGATAATTACCTGCAATACCAATGGCATACGGGCCGCCGCCCGCAAGGGCTTCTTTGACTGGCTGCACCAGGAGCAGGCAGATGTGGTGTGTATCCAGGAGACCAAGGCCCAGGTAGACCAGTTGACTGACCCGGTGTTTTCTCCCGCCGGTTACCACTGTTTTTACAATGACGCCATCAAAAAGGGTTACAGCGGTACTGCCCTGTATTCCAGGGTCAAGCCCCAGCGCGTTGTTACCAGCCTGGGATGGGACCCGGCGGATTCAGAGGGACGTTACCTGCAGGCTGACTTCAAGGGCGTCAGCGTGATTTCCCTGTACCTGCCCTCCGGCTCCAGCAGTGAGGAGGCACTGCAGAAAAAGCTGCGCTTTATGGACAGTTTCCTCGAGCACCTGAAAGCACTGCGGCGTAAGCGCCGCGAGGTCATTATCTGTGCCGATTGGAATATTTGCCACAAGGAGATCGATCTCAAAAACTGGCGCGCGAACCGCAAGAACTCGGGTTTCCTGCCCGCAGAGAGGGCCTGGCTTGATGTGCTGTACGACGAGGTCGGCTATGTCGATTCCTTTCGAGTAGTTAATAGCGAAGAGGAGCAGTACACCTGGTGGTCCAACCGCGGACAGGCCTGGGCCAAAAATGTGGGATGGCGCCTCGATTACCAGGTGATATCGCCCAAATTGGCCAACAAAGTGACCGCAGCGGGTATCTACAAAAACGAGCGTTTTTCCGACCACGCGCCCCAGATTATGGAATATGACCTGGAGATCACCGCCTGATGCGCTTGCAGCTGCAGCGCTTGCCCTGCGGGCCACGGCATTCGCCAATTGCGGGGGCTGCAGAAAACCTGTAAATTAGCTGCCGTTTTCCACGCTCTTTTACGAGCCAATACAGCGGGTATCCATTGATGAGTCTGTTTATTTCCAGCGCGCATGCACAGGCAGCAGGACAAGCTTCACAGGGTGGGGAGATGTTCCAGATCCTGTTCCTGGTCGGTCTGTTTGTCCTTTTTTACTTTATTGCCATTCGTCCCCAGCGCAAGCGCCAGAAGGAGCACACCGAAATGGTGTCCGCCCTGAACAAGGGTGATGAAGTGGTTACCAGTTCGGGAATCCTGGGCAAGGTCACCGCGCTGGACGATAACTACATGGTGTTAAATGTCGCCAACAATGTAGAGATGAAGTTCCAGCGAGTTCACCTGCATGCGGTGCTGCCCAAAGGCACCTTGAAGACCATCGGCTGAGGATGGCACTGGTCTACCCCCGCAAGATAGACCTGGCGCAAACGCCAACCCCATTACAGTACCTTGAGCGTGCCTCACAACAGTGGGGCAACGGTCATCGCCTGTGGGTCAAGCGTGACGACCTTACCGGTTGTACGATGAGCGGTAACAAGGTGCGTAAACTTGAGTTCATTACTGCCTACGCCATAGACAAGGGCTACGACACGCTCATTACCTGCGGTGGCCTGCAAAGCAACCACTGCCGGGCTACTGCCTTCGCCGGTGCTCAGTTGGGCTTAAAGGTACACTTGCTGTTGCGCGGAGAGGAGCCGGTGGACGCGGAGGGCAACCTGCTGCTGGACTACCTGGCCGGTGCAGCGGTCAGCTGTTACCCGGTCAAGCAATACGTGCGAGAGATCGATCAGCTCTTTAGCCATTGGCAACAGCACTATGCAGCGCAGGGCCGCAAAGCCCTGGCCGTGCCCACCGGGGGTAGCGACGGTATCGGGGTGTGGGGCTATATTGCCGCCTGTGAAGAATTAGCACGGGACTTCGAGTCAGCGGACATCGAGCAGGCCCATATCGTAACCGCCACCGGCTCTGGTGGCACCCAGGCGGGTTTGACTCTGGGCGCGGCACTGCATCAGCTGCCGGCTACTGTGTGGGGCATCAATGTCTGTGACGATGAACAATACTTCCTCGACAAAGTCACCCATGATGCGGCGGACTGGCGGCAGCGCTACCCGGGTGTACCGGAAGTGGACTTTGAACCCCGGGTACTGGATGGCTATGTAGGCCAGGGCTATGGCGTGGCCAGCCCCGAAATATTCAGGCTGATAACGGATCTGGCACGGCTGGAAGGCCTGGTACTGGATCCGGTATACACCGGTAAGGCCTTTGCCGGTATGCTGGCGGAGATCGCTGCAGGGCGCTTCGAAGGCTGCAGGGATATAGTCTTTGTACACACCGGCGGAATCTTTGGCCTGTTTCCCCAGCGTGGCGGGCTTGGCGCTTGATACGCCGCCAATAACAAAAACAACTCCACACAGGGGGTTCCATGACGGAGCTGATCAACACGGTTAATGCCTGGGCCTGGGGCCCGCTGATGCTGGCCCTGCTATTGGGTACCGGTATCTACCTCAGCCTGGGCCTGCGCTT
>CBDTVJ010000044.1:0-14272 GCA_965363655.1 uncultured Halieaceae bacterium
AACCGGGACTTCCTGGTGGCCTGCCTGGAAAAAGAGTGCTTTGCCAAAGGCGAGGCCACCACGGCATTCATCGCCGAGGAATTTTGCGAAGGCGAAATCAGCAACCCCCTGCCCGGGTTCGCAGACAGCGCGGTAGCTGCTGTACTGGAACTGGAGTTACAACATCGGGAACTGTACGCCAGCAGCGTAAATGTCGCGCCACAGTTGCGTGACTGGGCCAGTGCCAGCCCGCTGGTCTCACGTAAGCAATACCTCCACGGAGAACGGGTGCACGATCTGTCCGTATCACCGCTGGGCCATTCACGCTATCGCGTTTTCGATGAAGCCAATACCGTCACCATCGAGTTACTGTCCATGGAGGACAGCACCGCCCACGTGGGTATCGACGACGCCCAACACATCGTGCGCTTTCACCTGCCCGAAACTGGCCGGCTATACCTGTCCATCGATGGTCGTGCCGGAGAATATCGCGATATGATCCGACTTGATGGAGCACAAGAGCAGGCCGGGGGCAGCGGCAGCATTATCGCTCCCATGCACGGCCTGTTGCTGGAAGTACGTGTTGCACCGGGTGACATCGTTGAGGCCGGCCAGACCCTGGCAGTACTGGAAGCGATGAAAATGCACTATGAAATCGTGGCGGATGCCGCCGGTGAGGTCACTGAAGTGATCGCGGTGGCGGGTAACCAGGTGGCTGCGGACGACCTGTTGATTGAAATCGACGTGGCTGCTGAAACCTGTGAAGGTGGCGGCACAACACCAACAACCGAAAAATAAAGGATCACCAATGATCGGCGAAGAACGCTACCCCCATCTCTTCTCACCCCTGGACCTCGGGTTCACCACCATCAAGAACCGCGCCATCATGGGTTCCATGCACACTGGCCTGGAAGAAGCCGAAGACGGTTTCGAGCGCATGGCGGCCTACTTTGTAGAGCGCGCCCGCGGTGGCGTGGGTATGATCATTACCGGCGGCATTTCACCCAACGCAGAAGGTGGCACTGGCGCCAAGCTGGCCACCGCCGAGGAAGCGGCCCAACATCGCCTTGTCACCGATGCGGTGCGCGAGGCAGACCCGAGTGTCAAAATCTGCATGCAGATTCTGCACGGCGGGCCACTGGCCTATGCGGAGAACGCCGTGGCCCCCTCTGCGGTCAAATCGCGCATTTCCCCGATCACCCCCGTCGCCCTGGATGAGGCTGGCATTGAAAAGCAACTGGGCGACTTCGCCAACTGCGCCAGCCGCGCCAAAGAGGCGGGCTATGACGGGGTAGAAATCATCGGCTCCGCAGGCTACCTGCTGAGTACCTTCCTGGTGGAGAAAACCAACCAGCGGACCGATCAGTGGGGCGGCAGCTATGAGAACCGTATGCGCTTCCCGGTAGAGGTCGTACGTCGTGTCCGCGCCGCCGTCGGGGACGACTTCATTGTCATCTTCCGTATCGCCGCCATGGACATGTTGCAGGGCGGCATGTCCTGGGAAGAAGTTGTACAGCTGGGCAAGGCCATAGAGCAGGCTGGCGCCAACATTATGAGCACCCACTTCACCTGGCACGAATCAGCGGTGCCCACTATTTCCACCAGGGTGCCACGGGCCGCCTTCGCCGGTGTCACCGGCCGACTGGCCAAGGAACTGGGCATACCCACCATCACCAGTAACCGCATCAATATGCCTGATGTGGCCGAGCAGGTGCTGGCGGATGGGCATGCGGACCTTGTTTCCATGGCGCGCCCCATGCTCGCCGATGCTGACTTCGTTAAGAAAGCAAGGGAGGGCCGGGAAGACGAGATCAATACCTGTATCGCCTGTAACCAGGCCTGCCTGGATCACACTTTCACTGGCAAGGAAGTCAGTTGCCTGGTGAACCCGCGGGCCTGTCACGAGACCCTGCTGAAGTACGAGCCCACTGAAGCACCCAAGCGTATCGCCGTCGTCGGTGCAGGCCCGGCAGGACTGGGTTACGCCACTGTCGCTGCACAGCGCGGCCATGCGGTCACCCTCTATGACAGCGCCAGCGAGATAGGTGGCCAGTTCAACCTGGCAAAACGTGTGCCGGGCAAGGAAGAGTTTTACGAAACACTGCGTTATTACGCCCGCATGATCGAAGTGCACAATATTGACTTGCGATTAAACACGCGTGTCGACGCAGAACAACTGCAAGCCGGAAATTTTGACCACGTCGTTATCGCCACGGGGATCGAACCGCGCGTACCCGACCTCGAAGGCATCGATCACCCCAGCGTGGTCAACTACATCGACGTCATCCGCGGCGACAAGTCCGTAGGAAAAAAAGTCGCCATTCTGGGAGCCGGCGGTATCGGTTTCGATGTGGCTGAAGTGATCATGCACAAAGGTACCTCAGCGGCCATGGACATCAACGTCTTCGCCCGCGAGTGGGGCGTCGATTTCGAGAATCATCCGCGCGGCGGCGTCACCGGCATCGAACCGGTAGTGGAAAAAGCGGACCGCGAGGTGTTCCTGCTACAGCGCAAGCCCACACCGGTTGGACGCGGTTTGGGCAAAACCACCGGCTGGACCCATCGCATATCCCTGGCGCGCCGCGACGTGAAAATGATGAACGGGGTCGAGTACGAGAAAATCGATGACGCAGGCCTGCATATCAGCATTGACGGCAAGCCCCAGTTGCTTGAGGTGGATACAGTGATTGTATGCGCCGGGCAATTGCCCCTGCGAGCGCTGTACGATGAGTTGGAAAACAGCGAACTGAATGTCAGCCTGATCGGCGGCGCCTATGAAGCGGCGGAGCTGGATGCCAAGAACGCCATCAACCAGGCCAGTTACCTGGCGGCGGCGGTTTAGACTGCAGTAAACAGGAAACTACCCAACGGTAACTTCTGGGACGCCAGGCTGGCTCCGGCCTCGCACTAGCGGTCTGCAAGGATGTCAATCAGATGTGAGGTTACCGTTTGTACCAGATAGGCGAAGACCAGGCGCGCTCCTGAATAGTCGAGGCCACGTCTTCAAGTAGTGGCAGACCGGCTCTCACGGCATCGTAAGTCGACCAGCGCGGCGTCGGGATCTCAATTACCCTGGCATAGTAGAGTGCGGAAATCTGCGGATCGAACTCCGGATCTTCCCATACCGTTGCAAGCTGAGTTGCACCGATAGTATTGCGATAGGTCGCAGTCGATAAGTCTACCGTGTTACCGATGGCGGCGAGCTTGCCATCACTGCCTGGCTGACGTTCACCGGCCCAGGCAACATCAAACACCTTGTCCTGCAGCTGCCCCTGCGCGTCGACCCAGCCCTTTACGATCTGGATGCGATCAAGATTCGCGCCAAGTGCATCCTTGCTCGCCATAACGACGAAGCGGGGGGAACTATTCCTGTGCCGCTTACCCAGGTCGCCGCCCATAGGTACACCACCGGCATAGGCCTTTTCTATCACATCAGAACGGGTGTGCAGGCCCTCCTGGTACTTCCAGCCCCCGAAAAAACGCACCGCAATGCGGGGGCCGCTGGTAGCAAAGGTTTCACGATTGTAGATAGCATCCCAGAGGCTGCCACGGGTATTACTGCCGGACCAGACGCCGGTAAGAGCTCCAATGCTAAGGTCCTTGCTGTCCAGCCAACTGGTCACATTGCCTTCGCGACGCTCTTGTACCGAGCCGTCCTCCGGTCCATGCGCGCCGACAAAGTTATCCTCGTCGACATCGCTCATCATGCCGTTGTGGTTGTCTGTGCCACCTACAAAACCAAGTTTGAAGGGATTGACGCCCAACTGCTGCTCCAGAGCCAGACCCTTGACCACGCCACTGCGCACAAAATTACGTTTTTCGGCGACGCGCCCGCTAAACTTCTGCATCGAGTCTGCGTTCTCAAAATCGGCAAACTCGTCCGCCGCCCAGAATTTGCGATGCACCTCTGAGTTGCCTTTTACCTGCATCATCTCAATGTTACGTTCGAAATGCTCGCGCATCGTAGCGTAATCCAGATCAATGGGATCGCCTTTAGAGTTCGCGTCAGGAAACATCATGCCCTTACTGGCGTTAGAGTTATGGGGTATGGCAAGCCCCCTGATACCTTGCTCCTCAAGCTGGGCCAACCAGCGCCACAACCCTTCCTCGCGATTAAGATCGATGTAGCTCATGGGCAAGTCGGGTACCTTATGATCGCGGAAAATGACGTTGCGGTGCAAATTCCCGCCCTTGGGCGCAGCGCTCCACTCATAGGCAATGAAGGTCGTGAACTCTCCCGGCTTGTTATATTCCTCCGCAGCATCCACGGCAATTTTCCAAGCGCTTTTTACAGTTTCCTCCCCGGCAAAAAATTCGGTGTGCTGCGGTGTATCCCCCCGGTTATTGCTGATCACATATTTGAAGAACCACTGCTCCCGTTCTTTAATATCGGACAGGCCTCGCAACTGCTCTATGAGCGGATTGTCATAACCGGGTGCGCCTTTGTTAAGCGTGGAGTACATTTCGCCAATATATTCGGCATGATCAGTGACTGCCGCAAAATCCAGCGGGCGACGAATCTGGTGTGGCTTGCCATTGACTACAACTGTCTCACCTCTGGCGGCGCGATACGCATCAGCGGGAGTCTGGCGAGTGCCACCAATAAAGGCATCCAGTGAATAGGCGGTATGCATATGAGTTTCACCGTAGTAGAGGTTGCGCAAAGGGTTTTCCTCTATTTGCGCTATTTCCGCGGCGTAAGCAATAACCGGCAAAGCCTGTGTCACCACGAAAGCCAGTACCAGATTCTTCATATCAATCTCCTTGAAATTTTCCAGATCACTTGTTGCATATTGCGTGGTCAATTGAATAAATTGAATGGGTGAGCCGTAGACTTATGCTATGCAAAATACGCAGACGCATAACGTCATATAACAGTATATTTTTTACGGCTTATCATCCTGGCTCGCCACACCGAGTTTACAACAATACATATGACAAGCATCGCAGTATAGTCCGGACTCTGCTCGACGCCAGAAAGCGTTGAACAAAACCACTCTAACGCTGCGGGGACACACCCATTGATGCCCTGGAAATCAACAAGGTACAGACAGACCGTAATATGCAAAGGTTTGCAAGCAACATTGGCCACCACACTTACCGCCTTTACTCTATTTCCTGCTGTTGCAGAAGAAGGCGGTAGCGGACGCTACTTTCCCGGTTCCATGTCCTCCTTTGTCGATGGCGTGCCCGCCGATGAAACGGTTATCCTGCGACTCAACGTCCTCAACTACGATGGCAATGTCGACAGTAATCTAGTGGTGCCCATTGCCGGCCTGGCGGCGCTGGATGTCAAGGTTGATTCGACAGCCATTGGTCTGACGGCGCTATGGCGCCCCCCCATCGAGCTAGGCGGGAACTGGAGCTATGCTGCGGCCGTCACTATTCCCTTGGTGGACACCAGAGTCGAGGCCGATGTTGCGTCGCCCAACGATCCACTGAATCGTATCGTGCGTCGTTCCGAGAGTGTCAGCGGCCTGGGGGACATCTTTCTGCTGCCTCTTATGTTGAACTACAATGCCAGCCCCGCTATTAATTTCAACTTCAGGGTCGGTGTGTACGCGCCAACGGGAGATTACGAAAAGGGCGCACTAGCCAATGAGGGGAAAAACTTCTGGAGCTGGGAACCCACCATCGCGATGGTCTACCTAAGCACGGAAACCGGACGGGAGTTCTCCGCCTTCCTGGGCTCAACCTTTAACGAAAAGAACTCTGACACCAACTACGAAAGCGGCACTCAGATGCACCTTGAGGTAACTGCAGCACAACACCTGCCACTATGGGGCGGTGGCGTTAGTGCTGGTGTCACCGGGTTCTGGTACGAACAAGTCACCGGAGACGGCGGCTCAGGAGCAACTTTCGGCAGCTTTAAGGCACGCTCCTATGGCATTGGACCAGTCGCGTCCTATAGCCGCAAGCTGTGGGGCAACGATTTTATTGCCGAGTTCAAATGGCTGCATGAGTTTGACGTCAAACGCCGCCCCGAGGGTGACACGCTGTTTCTTAAAGCACTAGTGAAATTCTAGTTGGCTACTATGTACCCTACCGCGACTAAAACTTTTGGAGAGACGCATGTTTAAGCCGAATAAATTTGGGCCTTACCTATCCACACCTGTGACAACACGGCTGCTACAAGTTTTAGTCGGCTGTGCCATCCTTGCATCATCAGGTTTACAGGCGTCAGAACGGCCTTACTCACCTTATGCAGAGCGAGCATTTCCAACCGAATTATTATTTGGCGAAACTCACGTACATTCTGCGCTTTCTGCCGACGCTGGTGGTGGTGGCACCAAACTCATGCCACGTGATGTCTATCGTTTTGCCCGTGGAGACCAGGTCAGTTCCAATACCGGCCAGCCCGCACGCCTGGCGCGCGCATTTGATTTCTTTGCGCTGACAGAGCACACCGACGGCATGGGTGTCATTACCGATATCCTGCGCGGTGCCCCCGCGATTATGGCCGACGAGCAAGGAAAGTATTTTCACGAGCAGTTCACTGCCGGGGGTGAGGCTGCCAAGGATGCTTCAGTAGAGCTGATCAAGCAATTCTCCCAGGGCACGCTATCACCTGCATTGAACTACCAACCCGGAAACCCGGGCTACAAAAGCACCTGGGAAGACCTGGTCGGTGCCGCCGAGGAATTCAACGATCCAGGCAAGTTCACAACCTTGATTGCCTACGAATGGACCTCGCTGGTCACGGGTAATAATCTCCATCGCAATGTCATATTCCGGGACGGACCGGAGCGCGCCCTGCAAATGCTACCTATGACCATGACACCACCCCAGGGTAGCCCTGATCCCCGGGATTTGTGGAACTGGCTGCAGTCCTATGAGGATAAAACGGGCGGAGATGTGATTGCCATCCCGCATAATCCCAACCTTTCCAACGGTATCATGTTCGCGCTGCAGAATAATTTCGAAAGCGGCGCTCCCTATACCGCGGACTACCTGAAAACCCGCGCCAAGTGGGAACGCCTGGTAGAGATCGGCCAGACCAAGGGCGACAGCGAGACCCACCCCCTGCTATCACCGGATGATGAGTTCGCAGACTACGAACGCTGGGACTGGGCCAACCTGGATGTCACCCAGAAGAAAACCCCGGAAATGCTGCCGGGTGATTATGTGCGAAGCGCACTCAAAAATGGCCTGGTCTTTGACAGGGACAAGGGCACCAATCCCTTCAAGCTGGGCTTCGTCGGTGGCTCGGATATTCACACAGGTTTGTCTACCAGCTTTGACGATAACTTCTTCGGGGCGTTCGCCTGGATGGAACCGGAACCCGGCCGCGCACTCGCGGTAGTAAAGAGTAACAAGGAACTGGGTATTTCCTATAAGGGCTGGCAGTACGCCACACCAGGTCCCACCGCGGTGTGGGCCACTGAAAATACCCGCAGTGCTATCTTCGATGCGCTGGAGCGTCGTGAGACATACGCCACTACCGGGCCAAGAATTCGCGTGCGCTTCTTTGGTGGCTACGATTTTACCGAGCAGGACACACACGGCAGAAACCTGGCCCACGTTGGCTATGACAAGGGTGTTCCCATGGGAGGCGACCTGAACGCGGCTCCCAAGGGGAAATCTCCAAACTTCATGGTCTGGGCCCTGCGCGATCCGGACGGGGCCAACCTTGACCGCATCCAGGTCATAAAGGGCTGGGTCGATGCTAAAGGCAAGGCACACGAACAGGTGTTTGACGTGAGTTGGTCTGGGGACCGTAAGCCAGGCAGAAACGGCAAACTGCCGCCTGTCGGCGACACGGTAGACCTGAGCGTGCCCACCTGGTCAAATACTATCGGTGCACCCGAGCTGGTAACGGTATGGCAGGATCCGGATTTCGATGCATCTCTGCATTCGTTTTATTACGTACGGGTGATAGAAATTCCGACTCCGCGCTGGACGGCATACGACCGCATCCGACTCGGCGTTGACATGCCTGATGAGGTTAAACTGAAAACCCAGGAGCGTGCCTACACATCTCCCATCTGGTATACGCCAGAAGGCTAGAACGCAGAGGCCTAAACTTTTTGGTGTTTAATCTTTATGGTTTGCTTGCCTGGCCTGCCTATTGATAAGCGCTGCGCTTGATGCGAGAGTGTCGCACATCAGCACAAGCCGTTTAATGGTAAGTGGAGGTGAGCAATGTCTATTGGAAAATATTGGGTAATCGTACTCTTCAGCGCCGTCGTAAGTGTTGAAGCCGACACTTTAATCACAGCAAACGAAGGCAGTAGCCTGGCTGGTAGTCCGCCAGCATCGGACCCCGAGCAATTGCAAAGAAGACAAATCTGGTCGCGCGCAGACAGAATGGCTAGCATCAGTAAGGATAGTCGCATGGTTGGTCGCCTGGATCGCGGTGAGACCTATCTGATCAACGATTCCAAAAAGACCTGCATGCGAATAAAGCACCAGCAGCCTCAGGAATATATACCTTCCGAAAAAGACCCCGTATTTCGAAAGACTGGAGAGACACGGCAAGTAGGTTCCTGGCAGGCTGTCGGGTACGAAGCTACCATCGCTCTTGGCGCAAGCGGTTCCTATAAGGTTGTTGTCTGGATTAGTGAGGACGTAACCCTGGGACTGGAGGATTATCGAACCTATACCAAGGGTATTGTAACCCCTGACAGCTTCTGGGTTTTAGATTCGCTGTCGTTGGGTGGCTACCCGGTTCGTCAAGAAACCACAATTGGGCCTACATCGTCCTGGTTAGAATTCGTATCGGTTGAGGACAAGAAGCCGCCCGCAGGAATATACGATGTGCCCAAGGGTTATAGCGGCTGCGAATAGCATTTGGCCCAATGCCAGGCGGCACACTATGTCGCCATCGCCAGCCGTATTCAGCGCACCCGAGTCACGAGAAAAGCGAAGTCCATCAGCCCGGGGCAGTTGAGACTGTGCTGCTTGCCCGTGGCGTCGAGCGCAGAATCAAGTTTGGCGTCTAGGGATCCACCGGTGACGTCACCACGAATGGTCGACTGGCCATCCGACACGAGTTTCACAACAGCAGGCGCTGCGCCGTTGATGATCATAGTACCTTTTTCGAACTCCAGCTCCAGGCGAACCGCTCCAGTGGAGGCGTCGAGAAGGAGGTCGGCATTGGCGACATCAAATACCATATTGCCAGCCTCTGCCCTGGACATAGTCATTATCGCAATATAAGCCTCCTGATCGCGTTGTTTGAAGGCACACTGCACGAACTCCCCGACAGGTAGCGCGAACGTCAGGTTGAACGAGCGCGATGCCAGCGCCACGCTTGCGGGAGTGCCACTACCCTGAACGACCTGGGCCTCCGAGCGAAGTATAGCTGCTCCTTCTTCGAGAAAGTCCAGCACCAGATTTGGAGAATCCAGATTGCCTGCATCGCCGACACTTGAATCCTCGCCAGGGCGAGTGCCGGTGCTGCGATCTCCAGCCACCGGGCCTGAGTCGTTGTCAGGGTGAACCCCTCCCGGACTGCTGTCACCAGGATTATCCGGCGCGGAATCATCAGTCGTTGGACCATCAGTCGGCGGATCATCGGGGTCCGGATCGGAAGCAGGGCCACCACTGGCACCCGGCTGGCCAGGAGCGGTATCCGGATCGGGTAGTGCCAGGCAGGGGTGGTCCGAGCCGAAGCGGCCGAAGAAACTGCCGGCCCCTGGCACTGCAGGTGGCAGACTGAATCTGCCGGTCACATCCACCAATTCATCAGACTGCTCCAGGGTTATCGCGAATTGACCCATGATCGCCGACGGGCTGACGCTGGTAATATCCAGATATCCGCTGCGGGTAAAGAATCGATTGTAGCCACCGCCGCCCAGATCTGTTCTGGAGTTCCACATAAATTGCGCCCCCAGGATATCCACACCGTTCTCAGTGGCGCCGTCGCGACTGATCAGATATCGCTGAGGGCGCAGTGGGGCTGTAACGTAACCAAGGATATGCAGACCATCGTGCTGTTCAGAGGACAACTGCAGCGAGGCAAAGCAAGTACCCCGCGCCAGTGGTGGATCAAAAAACAGCCCAAAACTGACCCCTGACATGTCAGCGACCTGTTCGGTAGTCACATCATAGTTGAAGTCATCATCGTCGTTGCTGTCAGTTTCCACCGCGTCGATCGACATGGAGGCATAATGATCTATTACCGTGACGGTGTACGGCAGGTTGGTCATCCTGCTGGAGCGGGACGGGATGTCGGCCACATTGGTGAGGGTGAGATAGGTGGTCTCGTCGGCCGGCACGCGCGCCACCCAGGCCACCGATGGCTCCAGGGTGTCATTGTTGATTTTCACCTGCGCCCGCCGGGCCTGCATCGGCCGCCCGGCGACGGCGAAATTGAGGTTGCCGACGTCAGTACCACCGGGCGGCGCTGTCGCCTTGAATTCGATCAGCACGTCGTTCTCGAATTCCTTGAACGTCACGACGAAACACTGAATGGAGTTTTCCTCGAGCCGTGGTATGACATCCCGATGGATGATCCGGGACCAGGGGTCGCCGAAAGGCACCGGATGGCAGCCAAGAGCTGGAAAGACAGGTTCCTGCCACGTATAGATATCTGTCAGACCACTTCGGTGTTGGCCATACAACGCCATGGCCTCTGCAAAGTTGGTGAACACGGTTCGCAGATCCGCGCGGAAAGCCGTCAGCAGGCGGGCATTCAGCCAATCCACTTCGGCATCGCAGGGGCCCCTGAGTTGATTGCAGTCGCGGGCGACCCTTCCGCCGGTGAACAACATCGGCAGGTACCCGTAGTCCACCGGGGCCTCCTCGGGACCAGGCTTATAGCCCACCGCCCTGCCGGCATGGCGCTCCGCCAGATAGCGCCAGAATGAGGATGTGCCGTAGGGATTTATGGTCGAGCCCAGACTCTCCCTCAGGGGTACCTGGAGGCGCTGGTTATAGTCACGCTCGCCCCATCGTTCCAAGGCGTTGCTGGATGTATCCAGGGGCCGGAGTCGAGCGGCTGTATCCCAGCCCACCGCACGTGCTTGCCCTTCCACAATCCAGTCCCCCACCCGGGCGTCACCCCCGCCGCATTCAAAAAACGGATAGGCGCCCTGCACCGCATGGAACAGCTCATGGGCGATGGTCTGGAAGCCCCGCGTCGATATGGTGTTGCCGCTCATGATGCTGCTGCGATTCAGTAGGATGATTCGTCGTGTGAAACTGACACAGGACACATGGTATTCTCCGGCTGCACCCTCGAGCTCGAGATTGGAGATGAGAAATACGCGGAACGCCGGGTTACCGTCCCGGCCTTGGATGACCGGTTCAAGTGCGGGTGGCTGAAAGCCCCATGCCTCGAATTGGGCTGCTGTTTCCCCCAGGAAATTCTCGATAGCCGTCTGTTCGGTGACATCCACCGGCAGGGTCCGGAACAGGGTCGGGAAGTACGGGTCGGTGATGCCGGTTTCCTGGACCAGCCGCTGAACATCCCTGGCCAACCGTTCGAGTGTCGGTTCGCGGTATTCACCGGCGGCCGCCACAGCGACCACCTCGAAGTCCTTGATCGGCCAGGGTTCAGCGGATGCAGTTTGAACACCAGAGAAAGGGATGAAGGAAAAACATACTGCGACAGCAAACTGATTAGGGCTGACCATGTAAGCCACCACTCTGATTGTGATGACTTAATTATAGTCGCAATTATTGAGTCTGTTCCTGGACTCAACCCACCGAAGTCTGGTGAGAAATTGAAATCTTTCGCGCACGAGAACACTTGCTGGATGCCAAGCGTGCCATCAGCCAGGCCAGCTACCTGGCCGCTGCGGTTTAGACTGCAGTAAACGGTCGCTCAGGCTTTGCGCGCATCTATCTCTCTCATGATGGCGCCGTGCTTTGCGGCGGTCAGGGGATAGCGACTGGAAACCATCACCGTCGCGGCGAACAATACAAACATCACCGGACCGGACAAAATCGCCAGGCTGAGTACGGCATCTGCGGTGACGGTCTCGGGAGACGCTCCCTGGGGGAAGTGGATAATATCCAGGCCGATACCGGCAAAGAAACTGCCCAGACCATAACTGGCCTTGGTGGCAAAGGAACGGGCCGCGAAAAACAGGCCCTCCTCGCGCTTGGCTGAATTAAGCTCATGTTCATCGATTACATCCGAGAGCATGGAGTCCAACAGAATAATATAGGCAATAAAGAATACCTGGGATATGCCATTAACGGTAAAGATGTAGGTGAATTTTGCGGTGGTTGTCATTGTTTCCAGAATGCCTGAGAAATAAAGCACCTGGGGTGAGAAAGCGAAGATTCCGGCTGTGATGACACAAATCCCCAGGGCATTTTTCTTGTCAAAGCGCCGGGACAGCCCCTGTGCCACCGTTGAAGCGAAGATAATGCCAACGACCACCGAACTGGCCAGTCCCGCCAGATGCTCGGGCTTGAACTCAAACACATAAGTGGCGACGTAAACCAGCAGGGTCTGCACTGTGCCAGCCAGGGTGTTGAAGATCAGCACAGAAATAAACAGGACGCGAAAAGAGTCCAGCTTGAGGGTCTTGAATACATCGATAAAAGCCCATAGCGCGCTACCCTCGCCGTCGTGAGGCGCCGGTTTGCGCAGGTTCGGAATGGCGCTGCGGGTACCGAATACGCAGATCAACATAGCGACTGAACCCATCACCCCGCAGAAAATACCGAAGTTGGGGTAGCTCGCCTTGTTGAGCATGCCGTTACTCAACGCCTCGGTGGGCGGGAAGAACACGGCAAAGCCAATGACACTGGTCAGCAGGATACCGGCGTAGGTAAAGAACACCCGGTAGCCGATTAAGGAGGTGCGTCCGTGGTAATCCGTTGCCAGTTCCGCACCCAGAGACAGGTGCGGCACAAAAAACAGGGTTAGCATCAGCCGCACTGTAATGGCCCCACCCAGCATCCAGCAGAACAACCCCATCTGGCTGAGTCCGTCAGGCGGGCTGAACAGGACCACGATGGCCAGGCCAAAGGGTATCGCGCCTGCCAGCATAAATGGATGGCGACGTCCCCATCGGGACTCAAAACGATCTGACAATTGCCCCACCATGGGGTCGGTAATGGCATCCACCATCAGCGCCATCAGCGCCGCCATTCCCGCCAGGCTACCGGACAGTCCGAGCACCTGGTTGTAGTAGAAAAACAGGAAGGTACTGAAGGAGGCCTGTTTCACGCCGTCGGATAACTGGCCGATTCCGTAACTTAGTTTTATCGCGAGTTTCAATGCCAGCGCCTCTGTTGCAGGTGTGTTCGCATTTTATGCGAGATAATCCATAACCAAGCGGGCGTTATCGGGATTGAAGCGGCCCATCGCCACGTGTTCGCTGAATCGCTTGTTGAATTGGGCGGTACCAATTTGCTCAAGGAGCGCAAAGGGACCTGTATCCAGCGACGTGCCGATCATCCAGGCCCGATCAATATCTGCCGAGTCGGCCACGTCATGGGCGGCTACCAACACTGCACTTCCGACCAGGGCCAATTCCATAGCGCCGTACAAATCCTCGCGATCCGGCCCAGCCTCAAGGAAGTCAGGCTTCTGGTAGGCCGGTTCGGGATATTGGTAGAAACCGCTGCCAGCCTGCATACCCATAGCTCCCCGCTCCAGCATAGGGCTCAACAACTGCAGAACCCCCGGGCGCAGTCCAGGGATGGGGCCCTCGTCTTCACGGCGTAACCAGCTGTCGTAGACCGGCCCCAGGCCAATCATATCCAGCATACCCAGAGGCCCCATAGGCGCGCGGCGGTGACGCATCCAGGCACGATCCACTGCCTCACAGTCGCCCAGCCCTTCGATTAACAGGAACATGGCGGCGCCCAATACGGGACCGAGCACGGCATTCAGCACGTAGCCCCGATATTCCTTGTTCAGCACCAGTGGCTCTGCGTGGGTACTTTCAACATAGCGCTTCAGGATATCGACGGTGGCGCCACTGGTGCGCGGCCCCCCGACAATATCCATCAGCGGTGAAGCCATGTAGGAGTGCAGTGCCGCGATACGATCACCACGCTGCACCACATCCTCGAACTGCGACAACAACAGGTACGAGGAATTACTCGTCAGTATGGTTTTGGGTGGGCAGGTTTCATCAAGTTTGCGGTGTACATCCCGTTTGATGTCCAGGCGCTCGAACACAGATTCACTGACCAGGTCAGCACCTGCCGTGGCCTGCTCCAGATCCGTCACCAGAGAGATGCGCTCCAGCGCAGCGGGAATCTCGTCGCCACTACAATAACCACTGGCCACCAAAAAATCTGCGAACCCCTGGTGCCGCTGCGTGGACTGGCGCAGGTTTTCCTCATCGATATCGTATAGCACCACATCATAGCCGGAGATAGC
>CBDTVJ010000045.1:0-14237 GCA_965363655.1 uncultured Halieaceae bacterium
ACACCGGCTGAGGTGGCAGGGCAAATAGCCGCTCGCTTCAAAGGCAAGGTGGAGCGCATTTCACCGGTGGTCTACCAGCCTGATGTGGCCCTCCTGGCTGAGTTGCGACAGCAGATAAGCGCAGCACTGTAAAACCCTCGCCTATCGGGTAGCCTTGGTGCCTGTGCCCCGGGACCACGTGCTAGACTGCGGTTGTTCGTCCAGCCGGAGGTCTGTCATGCACGCCGAAACCACAATTCCCGCCCGCTACAATGGCCCCCCCACGTCCGGCAATGGCGGCTATAGCTGCGGTGTGCTGGCGGCCTACATCAATGGCCCGGCGCGCGTCAGGTTGCATGTGCCACCACCCTTGGGTGTGCCGCTGCGGGTGGTAGATACCGCCGACGATGGGGTTGAGATGTACGACGGAGACACTCTGGTGGGTGGCGCTGTTCCCGCTTCCCTGGATCTCGATATTCCGGCCTCGCCCTCTCTGGCAGAGGCACAGGTGGCCACGGGCCGCTATCCTTGCTACGAAGGCCACACCTTCCCAACTTGTTTTGTCTGCGGACCTGAAAGGCCCGACCACGATGGGCTGGAAATCTTTCCCGGGCAGGTAACGGACAGTGCCCTGCTGGCTTGCCCATGGCAACCCGCCGGGGACATGCTGGATACGCAGGGCTACGTTCGCTCCGAGATAGTGTGGTCTGCACTGGACTGCCCCGGTTATTTTGCCGCCATGGGCGAGCGCTTGCGCCCGGCCGTACTCGGGGAACTGGTGGGAGAGTTGTTCGCCCCGATTCGCGGTACGCAGCCACTGGTCGTATACGCCTGGCCGCTGGGTGAGGATGGCAGGAAATCTTACGCTGGCACAGCGATAGCTACCGCTGGCGGTGAGCTGGTAGCGGCCTCCAGGTCAACATGGATAGACCTGAAAACCTAGTGTTGTAATGGTTAAGAAAAGATTGCCGTCAAAGTTTTAAGCGACCTTTTTGGGTCGATTAGTCTCTAACAGCGGGTTAATTCACATAATCTGCGAACTGTCTCACAGTTTGTTTTCCACCCCGGATAGATGTCCCGATATCATAGACACATCTGATAGCCAGACACTTTCCAGGAGTGTTTTTATGAAACGCAAAGACGAAACAAGTACGCGGACCCATTTCCGTAGCGGCAGAATGTTCGAGGAGAATGGCTACTGGTATTTCAATACCCGTGAGGGTGAAATGATTGGCCCCTTCAAGGATGAGCTGGAAGCTTCCACCAAGCTTGAGGTTTATATTCGTTTGGCGGATACCGGTTTATTGACCGATGCTGACCAGTTCTCATTGCAACCGATGAAAAACGCCAGCTAGGACAATCTTTTTCATACTGTTCTTTATCCGCAACAGCCTCTACTGATATCCTCAATCATTCAGGCGAGCACAACTACCAGGCTTCTATGTACCGAAAAATAATAACGAACTTACTAGGCTGCGTGTTGGGCATTGCTGCCTCAGTGTCTTTGGCACAGGAGGAGCCGGCGAACCACAGCGCTGATGTTGTGGTGAGTTCTGGTGTGGAAGGTGGTGGCTATTGGAGTGCCGGCGCACGCCTTCACGACGTTGCCGCAGAGATGGATCTTGAGGTTGCCAATCACAGTAGTTCAGGATCGCTGGAAAATCTTGAGCGGCTTCTGGATAGTAACAGCCCGGTCAATGTGGCTTTTGCCCAGGCTGATGCGCTACAGCATTATGTCAATCAGCATCCTGGCGAGGAAAGGAAGCTCGATATCCTGGAGAGCATAGGTCAGGAGTGCGTGTTTATCGTTGTCGGTGCCAACAGCGATATTCGTAACGGCAAGGATTTACAGGAGGCCGGGGAACTGCGCCTGGGTATCGCCAGCGCCAGCAGTGGCATCGCTGTCACCTTTGGTTATATGGCAAGCCATTTGCCGGATTTGGCAGATATTGAAGTTGTTTACGGTGATACCCGCAGCGCCATGGAGCACCTGGATAGCGCCGGTGCGTCAGTGGATGCGATTATGATGGTGCATAGACCCAGGGAGCTGTCCCCGGAAGTCGATATGGCGCTTAGTCATCCCGGGCGTTTTCACTTTGTCGAACTCGATGGTGAGGGTCTGGATATGGTGCTGGCGAACGAGCGCAAGGTTTATCGCTCAATGAATCTGGCTATGCCCGGCGCCGATGCAGCGGTCAAGACGATCTGTGTTGAAGGCCTGATGTTAGCCAACAAGCAGAAATTGAATGCCAGGCAGTACAACAAGCTGGCAGACCTGGTGAACTACCACTGGATGCGAGTTTACGCGACCCCCTGAGTCCACTCCCTTCAGCTTTGCGCAGTCAGTAATGATTTTCCTGGAATGGCCTGCAGCAATTGGCGGGTATATGCCTGTTGTGGCCTGGTAAATAAATCTCTCGCCACAGCCTGTTCTACTATTCTTCCCTGACGTAACACCACGATGCGATCCGCAATGCGGTGTACCACGGCAAGGTCGTGGGAAATAAACAACATGGTGAGGCCGTACTCACGTCCCAGTTGGTTCATTAAATCCAGTATCTGGGACTGAATAGTCACGTCCAGTGCAGAGACAGGTTCGTCTGCAACTACAAATTCCGGACGCGTCGCCAGAGCCCTGCCGATGGCGATGCGCTGGCGCTGTCCTCCAGAAAACTCATGGGGATATTTACGCACCAGGGCGCGCGCCAGACCCACATCGTCCATCAATCGGAGCACTTCCCCGCCTACTGTTTTACGGTTGGCAACACCGTGCAACAGCAGTGGCTCGGCCAGCGTGTCATACACTGTCATGCGCGGATTGAGCGAGGCGAAGGGGTCCTGGAATATGAACTGCATTCTGCGGCGCATAGTCTTCAACTCACGACGTGATAAATCGCCCAGCTTGATGCCATCGAAATAAACCTGGCCAGCGCTTGCCGGCAACAGCTGCAAAATAGTGCGCCCGAGGGTGGATTTGCCGCTGCCGGATTCACCCACCAGGCCCAGTACTTCGCCGCGCATGATGTCGAAGCTGACATTATCAACGGCCTTTAGCGGGGTGTTCTTGCCCTGCTGGAACCAGGTAGAGAGTTCGCGTACTGCAATCAGTGGCGAGTCATGCCCGGGGTACTCCGGCTTGCCGCCTGTGGGAATGGCCTGTAGCAGTTTTTGAGTGTAGGGGTGCTGCGCGTGGTGGAAGATAGCCTCGCTATTCCCTGCCTCCACGATCCTGCCCTCGCGCATGACGACAATCTGGTCGGCAATATCGGCCACTACCGCGAGGTCGTGGCTGATGAATATCACGCCGATATCCCGCGTTTTCTGCAGGGATGCCAGCAGCTCCAGGATTTGCGCCTGTATGGTGACATCCAGGGCGGTAGTGGGCTCGTCCGCGATGAGCAGTTTTGGTTCGTTGATCAAGGCCATGGCGATCATGATGCGTTGGCGCATGCCACCGGAAAATTGGTGCGGGTACTGGTCGATGGTCGAGGCCGGATCGCGAATCCCGACTTCCTCCATCAGCTCCAGTGCCCGCTGCCGGGCAACCGCGCGGGACACTTTCCGGTGATAGCGCAGGGGCTCGGCCAACTGCGTGCCCACCGTCATGTAGGGGTTGAGGCAGGTCATTGGGTCCTGGAACACCATGGCAATATCGCGGCCGCGAATTTTACGCAACTGGGCCTCCGATAGCTGCAGCAGGTCCTGTCCCTGAAACCGCGCACGACCACTGTCGATGCGCCCGGGTGGTTGCGGAATAAGCCCCAGCAGGCTGTAACAGGCCACTGATTTACCGGAACCGGACTCGCCAATAATCGCAGTGATCTTGCCTGATTCCACCGTGAAACTGATGCCGTCCACCGCCACGTTGGTGCCATTGCGGGTAACGAAACTGACTCCCAGTTGCTCTACTTCCAACAAAGCCATGGCGCTAGTCCCTTGCCCCGCGGACATCCAGCGCGTCGCGCAGTCCGTCACCGAGAAAGTTGAGGGAGAACAGCGTCAGCGTCAGTGCCAGGCCGGGGAATACCAGTAACCAGGGATACTCCTCCATGGTTTCCGCACCGTAGGAGATCAGCAGTCCCCAGGAGGTTTGGGGCGGCTGTATGCCCAGGCCCAGGAAGCTTAGAAAGGCCTCCAACAGCATTACGCTGGGAATGGTCAGGGTGGTGTAGACAATAATGGGCCCCAGTGCGTTGGGAATCAGGTGGCGACGTATGATGGTAAAGGGAGACAGACCGAGGGAAACGGCGGCCTCGACAAACTCCTGCTGGCGCAGGGTTTGCACCTGCCCGCGCATGATGCGCGCCATGGTCAGCCACTCCACCGCGCCGATGGCCAGGAACAGCAGCAGCATGTTGCGTCCAAATACCACCATCAGCAAAATGATAAAAATCATGAAGGGTAGGGCGTAGAGAATATCGACCAGGCGCATCATCGCCGCATCCACACGCCCGCCGGCGTAACCCGCCACTGCGCCCCAGGTGACTCCGATCAGCAGTGCCACTGCGGTGGCGATAAAGCCGACGGCCAGCGATAGTCGCCCGCCGTACATGATTTGGGTGAGCAGGTCGCGCCCGAAAACATCGGTGCCCAGCCAGTGTGCAGCGGACGGCGGGCTGGCACCTGTATCCAGGTTCTGCTCGGCGTAGCCATAGGGCGCGATCCAGGGTGTCAGCAGGGCGATGACAATGAACAGTGCCAGCACCGCCAGGCCAAACAGGGCCAGCCGATTGCGGCGCAGTCGCCGCCAGGCGTCCTGCCACAGGGAGGTCCCCTGCTCTGCCTCGCTGATGGTGGTGATGGTAGTGACGGAGCTTGCGGCCATGGCTCAGCTTTCCCCAAACTGTTCGCGCAGGCGTGGATTCATCCAGGCGGCGAGAATGTCCGACAGCAGGTTGAACAAAACGATCAGCGTGGACAGGAATACGGTGGTCCCCAGTATCATCGTATAGTCCCGGTTGAAGGCGGCCTGCACATAGATGCGTCCCAGGCCGGGAATCTGGAATATCGTCTCCACCACGAAGGAGCCCGAGAGCAGGCCGGCAAAGGCGGGCCCCAAAAATGCCACTACTGGTATGAGTCCGCCACGCAGTGCGTGACGCACCACCACCTGCCACTCGGGCAGGCCCTTGGCGCGCGCGGTGCGAATGTAATCCTGCGACATCACCTCCAGCATGCCGGCACGACTCAGCCTGGCAATGTAAGCGGCATAGCCGGAGCCCAGGGTAATCGCCGGTAGTATTTTGTCGCCGGGAATGTCGCCCCAACCGGATACCGGTAGCCAGTCGAGATAGATACCAAAGAACAGTATCAGCAGCGGTCCCAGCAGGAAGGAGGGCATACAAATACCGATCATCGCTACTGACATGGGGATATAGTCCTGGGCCGTGTTCGGCCGCAGGGAGGCGATGACACCGGCGACACCGCCTATGCTTATTGCCACCAGCAGGGCATAGAAGCCCAGCTCGGCGGTGATCGGCAGACCTGCAGCAATCAGCTCATTGACACTGCGCCCCGGGTATTTGAACGAAGGGCCCAGCTCCCCGTGTAAAAGGTCGCCCAGGTAGGCGGTGTATTGTTGCAGTAGTGGCAAGTCCAACCCGTACTGTGCCTCCAGGGCGGCCTTGACCTCGGGAATCACTGCCTTTTCACTATCGAAAGGCCCGCCCGGTGCTGCCCGCACCAGGAAGAAAGTGACTGTAACGACCACCAGTATCACCGGGATGGCCTGCAACAGGCGGTAGCCTATAAAGCGCAGCATCAGTCGCTGCTCTGCCACTGCTCATCCAGTGACACGTATTTCAGGTTCAGTGAATCCATCAGGTTGGATGGCATGCCTTTCACACTGGGGTGGATAAGGTGACTGCTGGTATAGGTGTAGATGGGTATGAAGGGCATCTGTTCCATCAGTAGTGTTTCAGCCGTATGGAAGATTTGGTAGCGCTGTTCCCGGGATTTGGCCTGGGGTGCCTGTCGCAGGATCATATCGTCGTAGCGGGCATCACAGAAGCCGGTGTTGTTGTTGCCACCATTGCACAGGAACAGGTCGAGGAAATTATTGGGATCGACATAGTCCCCGATCCAGCCGCGTCGCGCCATCTGGAAATTCATCTGGTCCACTGAGTCCAGGTAGACCTTCCACTCCTGGTTGGTCAAGGTGATATCCACGTTAAGGCTGTCCTTCCACATCTGTTGCAGGGCGACGGCGACCTTGCGATGACTCTCGCTGGTATTGTAGGTCAGCTCCAGTCCTGGCCAGCCTTCTCCTGAGGGATATCCCGCTTGCGCCAGTAGCTCACGGGCACGTTCAGGATCGTGATTCACGAGTTTTGGCGGTTGGTAACCCATTGTCCCCGGTGGCGTGATGCTGTAGGCGGGCACATAGGCGTCGTGCATCACTGCTTGTATCAGCCGTTTACGGTCTATCGCCAGCGACAGTGCCTGGCGCACTCTTACATCATCCAGTGGTGCCTGCGCGGTATTGAGCAGGTAGTAATAGGTGCCCAGGTAGGGTGCGTTGACGAAGGGGCTGTTTTCCATGGCCCGGTACACGGGGATTTTGTCCAGCGGAATAGTCTGCGTGTAGTGCAGTTGCCCCACTCTGAACATGCGCTCCTCGCTGGAGATGTTTTCGGTGGGATAGAACACCACGCCGTTCAGTTGCACCTGGTCGCGATCCCAGTAGGTAGCGCTTTTCTCAATCCTGATACGGCGGTTCAGCTGCCACTCCTGCAGCGTGAAAGCACCATTGCCCACAATGTTCTCGACGCGTGTCCAGGGTGTGAAACGCGCCGTGGCCTCACCGAATTTTTCCAGGGTGGGCCTGTGCACCGCGAAGGTACTATGGTGGTCCATGAGTTGCACGAAGTAGGGTGTAGGGGCCTTGAGCGTTACCTGCAGCGTGTGAGCGTCCAGTGCCTTGACACCGACCTGGCCGAAATCATCAAGCTTGCCGGTGGCGAACGCTGCAGCGTTCAACACGGGGTACAGCATGTAGGCGTTCTGGTTACCCATCACCGGGTGCAGGGCGCGGCGCCATGACCAGACGTAATCCTCTGCGGTCATTGGGTCGCCGTTGGACCACTTCGCCTGTGGATTGAGGTGAAAGGTGACGGTCAGGCCGTCCGCGCTGACCTCCCAGCTTTTTGCCACACCCGGCTCAGGTTCCAGGGTATAGGGATTTTTTACCGCCAGCCCTTCAAACAGGGCGCGCACAATATGGCTCTCCGGAAGGCCGGTAACAATATGCGGATCCAGCCCCTGGGGTTCGGTGCCATTGCCGAAGTGCAGTACGCCCGTGCGGTTGCCCTGGCTTACATTGGATTCGCCGGTACCGCAGGCCAACAGGAAAATACTCGCCAGGGCAGCACACAAAATACGCAGACTATTGATTCCCATGGCTGTGATTTAATCCAGTGTCTTACGGAAGCGCTTGGTGGCGATGGTGAGCATGACAGCGGTAAACCCCAGCAGCCAGATGATATCGGGAAGTAATTGCGTGGCATTTGCACCGCGCAGGTACACACCTCTTATGAGGCGCATGAAATGGGTGGCGGGCAGGATTTCAGCGATGTATTGCGCGACCCTGGGCATGGCGTCATAGGGAAACATGAAGCCGCTCAACAGGATAGAGGGAATAAGGATAAACATCGTCATCTGCATCGCCTGCATCTGGGTTGCGGCAAGGGTGGAGAACAGCAGGCCCAGGGTAAGGCTGGCGGCAATGAAGGGCAGGGTCACGGCGGCAAGGCTCAGGACCTCGCCCTGCAGCGGAACATTGAATACCAGTCGGCCCAGTCCCAGTATAATGGTGATCTGGATAATGCCGACCAGCACATAGGGCACCATTTTGCCCATCATCAACTCCAGCGGGCTAATCGGAGTGGTGATCAGCAACTCCAGATTGCCCCGCTCACGTTCGCGCACCAGTGCCACCGAAGTAAAAAGTACTAATGTCATGGTAAGGATGATGGCGGTAAGGCCCGGCACGATATTGACCTGCGAGCGTCGCTCCGGATTGAAAAATAGTGCCACCTCGAAACTGGGTGTGCTCTGCTGATAAGCCCCCTTGGGCACTCCCGCCTCCAGGCGCAATGGCATATGGCGTAGCTGCAGCAGCGCTGAACTGACCATGGTGTCAGAACCGTCCACCAGCCACTGCCCTACGGTATCCCCGGTAGCTGCGCGTTGGGTCAGGTTTTCGGGGAATACCAGCGCGGCACGAATTCTTCCCGCGACGATATCTTCTTCTGCTTCTGCCGCAGTGGCGTAGTGACTAACAATGCTGACCACCTGGCTGACCCGGACCTGCTCGGTGATGGCCCTTGCTGCGGCACTGCCGCTGTTGTCGACTACACCAATAGGAATATTTCGCACCATGGTGTTGATGGCGAAACCGAACAGCATCAACTGTATCAGTGGGATCATCACGATCATGCCGAAAGTCACCCTGTCCCGGGCGAGCTGCCGAAATTCCTTGGCGCAGACGGCACCAATCCTGGCCAGCGCGCTCAACGCCCGGACTCCGGGGGGGTGGTGCTGGTGGAGGCAACGAAAACATCTTCGAGACTGGGTCTGGTCAGGGCGATCGTGGCATTGCTGTTGGTCACATGTTGCTGCAGTGCGGCCAGGGGGTTCTCCACCCCGGGTGTCAGCAGTACCCGCAGGTGCGTGCCCTGCTGGGCGGCGGATTGTACCTGCGGCAGGCGCAGCAATTTTTCTTTTGTCTGGCGCAGGTCGTCGCCGGCTACTTCCACCACACGACCATCGAGTTGCGCCAGCAGTTCTGCCGGGGTGCCCTGGTTCCGTAGACGACCGGTTTCCAGAATGGCCAGTTGGTGGCAGCGTTCAGCCTCATCCATATAGTGGGTGGAAACCAGGATGGTGGTGCCCGCGTCACTGAGATCAAACAGTTTTTCCCAGAAATCGCGGCGGTTTTCCGGATCCACCGCCGAGGTGGGTTCATCCAGGAATAAAAGGGTGGGGTCGTGCAGGGTGGATGCAGCCAGTGCCAGGCGCTGGCGCTGGCCACCGCTCATGGCATCTGCGCGGCGCTTGCGCATGGGCTGTAATGCATAGCGCTCCAGCAGCTGTTCGATGCGGCTGCGTGCGCGGCGTCGATCCAGGCCGTGAATCCTGGCCAGGAATTGCAGGTTTTCCTCTACCGTGAGGTCATCATAGAGGGAAAATTTCTGGGTCATGTAGCCGAGCTTTAACCTGAGGGCTTCTGCCTGGGCGGGAATATCCATACCCAGTGCAGTAACGTTGCCAGCGGTGGGAGTGAGCAGGCCACACAGCATGCGGATGATGGTGGTCTTACCGGAACCGTTGGGCCCCAGGAAACCATAGATCTGTCCAGTCGGGATTGCCAGGTCAACGCCGTTTACCGCCACCAGTTCGCCAAAGTGCCTGGTCAGACCCTTGGCCTGAATGGCGAACTCACTCATCGGAGAGCAATACCTGGGCGGGTATGCCAGTGGGGAGCTGCTCTCCATCTTCGATATCGAATTCTGCCAGGTACACCAGCCGCGCCCGGTCACTCGCATTCAGCGCGAAGTAAGGTGTAAAGGCGGGATCATTGGCAATCCAGCGCAGTTGCCCGGTGAAGATTTGGTCCAGTCCATCCACCCTGATTTTTTTGCGATCGCCCACATGCAGGCGTGCGCGCCAGGGCTCTGGTACATACACCCTGGCATAGGGGCTGTCGTTGGCCAGCAACACGGCGAGGGTGGAGCCCATGGCTACTCGCTCACCGACATGCCATGGCAGGCTATCAAGGTAGGCGTCCCGGGTCGCCACCACGCTTAGCTCCGATAAGCGATGCTCCTCCAGAGCCAGTTGGGCCTCTGCTGCCGCCAGTACTGCTGCGCCCTGGTCCAGTTGCTCCTGGCGGGTGCCGTTGGTCAAGCGTAGTAAATCTTCACTGGCCGATTCCCGGGAGGCCTCAGCCGCGTCGCGGTTGGCCAGGGCGCGATCCAGCGTTGCCTGTGCGGCCAGTTTTTGTTGCCTGAGTTCCCTGGCGCGCTGGTAGCTGGCCTCTGTCTCGATCACCTGGGCCCTGGCCCCATCCACCCGAGCGGTGGCGGCTGCGATCTCCTCCGGTCTGGCACCGTTACGCAATTCTTCAAGTTGCGCCCTGGCGCCAGCTACTTCCGCTTTTGCCCTGGCCACAATCGCCTGTTGCCGCCTGTCGTCAAGTTGCACCAGCAGCGTGCCGGCGGCGACCATGGTGCCCTGGGGAATGGGTTCCTGCAGTACGATTTCATCGGCGGTTGCCTTGAGCACGATGCGATCCCGTTCCAGCGTGCCCAGGGCTTCATTTGAGCGGTTGTCAGAACAAGCCGCCACAAGAAGGATTGCCAGGGTTGTTGCCACTATTCTCATCGCTTAGGCCTGCCCGCTGTTTGGAAGTCGCTCACTGTTTTTATACGCATGGACACGGGCAGTTGCAATGGTGATACCGCAACTTCAGGGGAGAATGCTTGCAACAAGGTAGTGCCGCCGGAAGTGGCAGCACTGTTGTGGGCTTAAGCGGCGGACTTGCCCCGCTCACCGACTGTTGGCCCCGTATACTGGGCGCGGGGCCGAATCAGGCGGCTGTCTTTCTGGAACTCCAGGAAGTGTGCGATGTATCCGTACACGCGGGACATGGCGAACATTGCGGTGAAGTAGTGGCTGGGAATACCCATGCTGTGGAAAACCGCACCTTTGTAGAACTCCACATTGGCCCAGATTTCCTTGTCCTTGTTGGCGAACTCGCTCTGGCAGGCTTCCTCTACCGCAATCAGTGTCGCCAGCAGGTTCTTGCTTTCTTCATCCTGGCACAGTTCAACCGCCATGGGCTTGAGTATCTTGGCGCGTGGGTCAACAGTGCGGTATTCCCGGTGGCCCATGCCCATGATCTTCGCTTTGTTTGCCAGGCAGTCCTTCACGTAAGCCTCGGCCTTGTCCGGGCTGCCAATCGCCATGGCCATTTCCAGTGCGGCCTGGTCAGCACCGCCATGCAACCTGCCAAACAGGGTGCCAATGGAGGCGGAAATGCAGGACTGGATGGGGGCCAATGTACTGGCGCAGACGCGACCCGCGAAGGTGCCGCAGTTGAAACTGTGCTCCATTTGCAGAATCTGTGCGGCGTCCAGCATACGACGCTGCTCATCGGTAGGCGCGCTACCGTGGAACATGGTCAGGAAGTTTTCATGGAACAGCTTGCCCGGAACCGGCGACAGGACATTTTTGCTCTGGCTGAGGCGGTGGTGTGCCGCGATCAGTCCGGAAATCTTGGCAGCGAGGAACAGGCCGTGCTCGGCATCGGGGCCAATCTCCAGGGTTTCTTCCTCGGGCAGGGTCAGCAGGGGGATCAAGCCCTGCAGCATCAGCATGGGGTGCAGTTCCCGGGGGACGTGCTGCAGCAGGTCAATTTCGCTGTGAGTGAGACGGGTGTGGAGGCACATAAAGGCTTTCAGACGGCTCTTTTCCTGTGCGGTCGGCCACGTCCCGAACAGCACCATCCAGACCACATGGAGGAAGGGTACGCCCACCAGTTCGTTGATATCGAAGCCCCGGTAGCTGAGCAGGCCGATATCGCCCTGCACATTGGATATGGCGGTTTCGCCGACAACTACGCCAGCCAGGTCATTGGAATAAATGGTTTCTTCAGACATAACTATTGCTCGACCTTTGCTCAGAAATGGTAATTTTTCACAATTATACGATGGTGGCTATAATTAGTAGAGTTAATTATACTTATCCAACTATTAGAAGAACTGATATGCGTTTAGAAAACAGTGAGTTACGCGCCTTTCGTGCAGTGATAGAAGAAGGTGGCTTCAAGCGGGCGGCTGACGCCTTGCACATCAGCCAGTCGGCGGTAAGCCAGGCTGTGGCTGGCCTGGAATCCAAGCTGGGTATGACCCTGGTGCAGCGCGGCAAAGAGTTGCAGTTGACCGACGTCGGCAAGCGACTGTTTGAGCACGCGGACGATGTATTGCGTGGGGAGCAGCGAGTGCTGGAGGATATTGCCCACCTGAAACAGGGCAATACCGAGACGCTTAACCTGGCGCTCAGCGGCTCGATTAATCGCTTCTACGCACCGCAGTTAATAAGCGCTTACTATCAGGACAACCCAAACAGCAGAATGAAAGTGTCGGAATTACCGGCCCGCAGCATTATTTCGGCGGTGCTTTCCGGCGACGTGGAGTTGGGACTGGGTCCCTTCCAGAAAGACATGGCAGCATTTGGCACCATCCCCCTGTACCGGGATTCCCGGCACCTGGTGGTCAGCCCAAGGCATCCCGCATACGCCCAGA
This sequence comes from uncultured Halieaceae bacterium, assembly GCA_965363655.1. Taxonomy (GTDB): domain Bacteria; phylum Pseudomonadota; class Gammaproteobacteria; order Pseudomonadales; family Halieaceae; genus Marimicrobium. The sequence goes on from CBDTVJ010000045.1 coordinate 12,285, forward strand.
TGATCAAGGGGGATGCCAGCGCACTCAAGCGCACGCCGTTGATTGCTGCGGCCCTGGACAACCCGGATATGCGCCCCTCCATCCAGCGTTTGCGGGACCAGTTCAGTACGGTGTGGGAAGTCAGCAGCCTGTCCCTGCGTATCCACATGGTGGAGCAGGGCATGGGGGTTACCTTTATCGACCGCAAGCTATTGCGCGAGCACCCCACTTGCACCTCGTTCCAGATCATGGACGATATTTCCTTTGGTCGCATCGATAAACAGGTGGGCCTGTACTATCGCTCCGGTAAGACGCTCAGTGACAGTGCCAGGTACTTTATTGCCCTTTGCGAACGCTTCTGGAAATTGTAGAGTGAAATCCACCCGGGTTGCCGCCTGGCTCCTTGCCGAAGGGGCCAGCTACATGCAATCGACCAACACCTTGAAATAACGGAGCCAGTTCAGATGGTAGTGACACTGCGCAGCAGTAATGTTGAGAAGCTCGGTGAGCAGGAGTTCGATGTTCTCATTGTCGGTGGCGGCATCAATGGCGCCGTGGCCGCCGCATCGCTGGCGGGCCGCGGCGTCCGTGTAGCCCTGATCGACAAGGGCGATTTTGCCTGCGGCGTGAGTTCCAGTTCCTCCAACCTGGCCTGGGGCGGCATCAAATACATGGAGAGCCTGGAGTTTCTGCTGGTTAACAAATTGTGCCAATCCCGCAACAAATTGATGCGGGCCTACCCCTCTACCGTGAAGGAAATCCGTTTTTTCACCACCATACAAAAGGGTTTTCGCTTCTGGCCTTTTTTCATCTTCCTCGGCAGCGTCCTGTACTGGGTGATGGGGCGCTTTGTCACCCGCCCTCCGCGCTATGTTAGCGCCCGTGCCATTGAAGCGGCTGAGCCAGTGATCAATACCAGCCAGGCGGCCGGAGGCCTGGAATACTCCGATTGCTATCTCTACGACAACGACGCCCGCTTCGTTTTCAACTTTATCCGCAAGAGCCTCAACTACGGCTGTATTGCCGCCAACTACGTGGAGTCCATTGACGCCCGTCGGGAAGATGGGCGGTGGATCACCAGCGCGCGGGATGTGATCAGTGGCGAACAGTTTGAGATCCGCTCCAAGGCCTTAGTGAATGCCTGTGGCCCGTATGTGGATGCGCAGAACGAGGTCGCCGCAGAACAAACGGAATACCATCACCTGTTTTCCAAGGGCGTCCACCTGATTGTCGACCAGATTACCGACAACCAGCGCGTGCTGACCTTCTTTGCCAGCGATGGCCGCCTGTTCTTCCTTATCCCGATGGGGCCGAAAACCTGTATCGGCACCACCGACACCCAGGTGAGTGATCCGGCGGTAACGGTCACTGACGAGGATCGTGACTTTGTACTGGAAAATGTCAACGGCTTGCTGGACCTGGATCCCCCCCTTACCCGCGCCAGTATCATCGCCGAACGGGTGGGGGTGCGTCCCCTGGCGATCAAGGGCCAGGGGGGGGTAGCCGACTGGGTGCAGTTGTCCCGCAAGCATGTGATCGAGGTGGACGAGGACACTCAGCACCTGAGTATTTTCGGCGGCAAATTGACCGATTGTCTCAATGTGGGTGACGAGGTTGCGCAGTGGATAGCGCGTCTGGGCATCCCGGTTCCGCAGGCCGATAATACCTGGTATGGGGAGCCGGGGGCTGAGCTGCGCGATGAGTTTATGTTGCAGGCCAAGCTGATGGATCTGGATGCGCTGACGGATCCCAGTTCCTCGGAGCCACTCTCGGAACGCTTCTGGCGTCGCTATGGGGAGAGTGCCTTTGGCCTGCTCGAGCGCATCAGGGAGGACGAAAGTTGTGCTGAACTTTTGATCGAAAATGCCGAGTACACCCGCTGTGAAATCGAGCTGGCGGCGCGCCGGGAAATGATCGTGAAACTGGAAGACTTTATGCGGCGTCGTTCCAAGATCGAGCAGGTAGTGAGGCGCG
>CBDTVJ010000046.1:0-14226 GCA_965363655.1 uncultured Halieaceae bacterium
ATCAATATTATCTGCCATTTCAATCATGGTATTCATAAGCTGAATCTTTTCTTCCTGCTGAGGAATTAATGAACTACCTTCAGGTAAATCTGCAATAAACCTGATTATATCAACCGAGTTTGTAATCACTTGTGTTGAACCATTCTTATACTGGAGCGTTGGAATAACCCCCTTGGAATTCAGCTCCAAATACCACGGTTCTAACTGTTCTTGTTTTTGAACAATATCTATGACTTGTCCAGACCATGCCACCCCCTTTTCTTCAAGTGCTAGACGAACTTTCATTGAGCAAACTGATAATGGATGGTGGTAAAGTTTTAGTGAGAACATCATTTTTTTTGCTTACTATGAATAGGCTTGCAATCAATCATAGAAAATTCCTGGCGATCATTTCATAAGACTTAAGAAATTCGTTTGCTATTTGTCATTTTGTTAAGTGTTCGGTCTTTCTTAACAAAATGATGATATAGCGCGGCCAAAATGTGGCCCAAAATCAGCAGCCACACTATCCAGGCTCCAAAAACATCTTTATGAATAAAGTCTATTGGTTTTTCGAATTCCTCAAACGTCATGCCAAGTGTGTTGTTAACTACAAACTCGAATATCCGCGTGTTTTGAAATTGGGGAATTTCGAACATAAAGAAGTAATTTGTATTCGCCCCGGTACCCAAATACCCTGTGATGGGCATTATTATCATGATGGCATATAGAGCATAATGACCCGCATGCGCGGCCATGTGTTCCAGTTTTGTGCCAGGCTCCAGGTCTGGCGTGCGGTTGGCCATACGCCAAAGAACGCGAAGCACCACAACGACAGCGATTGTCACACCAATGGAGAAATGAACCTGAATAGCAGAAAAATTTTCAGGGGTTTTCTCCTCAGTGAACCAGTGCCTGTAGTAATAACTACCGTAGGCCGCCAAAAAAAGAGCAGCAGTTCCCCAATGGAGGATCTTCGCTATAGTACCGTAGCTCTCAACTGTATTTTTAATGCCCATTACGTACTCCGAACGTTGTAGGTGCTCTAACATTTACAAATGGAAAAGGGTCCTTTGCCAAGGTATCCCGATACTTTGCCTATCTCTCCAAACTGGTGAATCCCGAATACCGCACACCCGACAGCAGCGCGAGTTCTCGATGCCAGGTGGCTAGATCATTCTTGTTAAACTTACTCAAATGATTGTGTCCACAGGCCCTCGCCATGACCGCCATTAATTCGGTGGCGGCCTCGAAGAAATTCTGCAACTGAAGCGCTGACTTACCAACATTCAGTCTCTGTCGTAGATCCTTATTTTGAGTGGCTATGCCAGCTGGGCAGTTATTGGTATTGCACATTCTTGCCGCCACACAGCCTATCGCTTGCATGGCGCTGTTAGAAATCGCCACACCATCGGCTCCCAGGGCCATCGCTTTCACAAAATCGATGGGCACCCGCAGTCCACCGGTGACGATCAGTGTTACCCGCCCACTGGCATCTTGCTCATCAAGGTAACGGCGTGCCCTTGCCAGGGCAGGTATTGTCGGCACGCTGATGTGATCACGGAACATCTCTGGTGCCGCCCCCGTGCCTCCGCCGCGTCCATCGAGAATGATGTAATCGGCACTGGCATCCAGCGCGAATTGAATATCGGCCTCTATGTGGTTGGCACTGAGTTTGAAGCCAATAGGAATACCGCCGGTGACCTCCCGTACCCGATCGGCGAAGCGCCTGAAATCAGCAACGCTCACCAGGTCTTTAAAGGTGGGTGGCGAGATCGCCGGTGTGCCTTCCTCAATGCCCCGCACCTGCGATATTTTTCCCTTATTCTTATTCCCAGGCAGATGGCCGCCCGTACCGGTTTTCGCGCCCTGACCACCCTTGAAATGGAATGCCTGAACCCGTGGCAAGAGCGCCTCATTGTAGCCAAACCCAGCGCTGGCGAGCTCATAGAAGTATCGCGTGTTCGCCGCCTGCTCTTCCGGCAACATGCCTCCTTCGCCCGAGCAAATCCCGGTTCCGGCCAATTCAGCACCTGTTGCCAAGGCGGTTTTGGCCTCTTCTGACAGAGCGCCAAAGCTCATATCTGACACAAACAGGGGTATCTTCAGAACAAGCGGTTTATTGGCCTGGGGCCCGATAACCAACTCTGTCGCAACCGCCTGATCTTCCATTAGCGGTTTAGTGGCCATTTGCGCCGCCATAATCTGCAGATCATCCCAGTGCGGCAGCATGTGGCGCGGCACACCCATCGATGTCATGGGACCATGATGACCCAGCTTGCTTAAGCCCTCTCGGGCAAGTTGATGGATAAACTCGACGGTGGGTTCCTCCGCCGTAGCAGTGGCTATTGGAACCTCTGAGTTCTGTGCTTTGACACCGGGCCCCTCCTTGCCAACCTGATCAGCGGAAAACTGCTTATGGGTGCCATCACAAAAAGGAACATTTGCGGAGTGTTTGCACTGACACAAATAGGCCTCGGTATCCTCATCCGCCGTAAACGGCTTAGGTGTGAAGGTCGTACCCTTGTGGGACCCGTCGCAAAATGGCTGGTTGTTGGAGCGACCGCAGCTACAAAAGTAGTACTCGTTGCCTTTTTCCAGACTAACGGCTTTGGGTTTGTTGTCGGCGACAACCGGATTATTGCTCATGAGAACTCCTTATTTTTTGTCAGATAACGCTTAGCATGCTGGTTTCGCAGAAGACCAGACGTACTAAGCCACGCGCGCCAATTGATGGCGTTGCTGCGGTTCAAAAAAGTCAATTTCCGGGCCTGTGGGTACAATGGCTGTTGGATTAATAGTGCCGTGGCTGCCGTAGTAGTGCGACTTGATGTAGTCCATCTGGACGGTTTCAGCGATGCCGGGCTCTTGATATAGATCGCGTAGGTAAGCCCAGATGTTGGGGTAATCTACGATACGCCTTACATTGCATTTAAAGTGATTAACGTAGACCGCATCAAAGCGCACCAGGGTGGTAAAGAGTCGCCAGTCTGCTTCAGTAATACGATGACCAGTAAGATAGCGGCTCCCCGAAAGCCGTTGCTCCAGAATATCCAGCGCCTCAAAGACATCTTGCACCGCCTCCTCGTAGGCAACCTGTGTCGTGGCAAATCCGGCCCGGTATACCCCGTTGTTGATTGTGGGGTAGATCCAGTCATTCAGCTGGTCTATTTCCGCGCGAAGATCCACAGGATAGTAATCAGCGCTATTGCCTGTAATCTCGTTGAACGCGCTGTTCAGCATGCGGATGATTTCAGCAGACTCATTGCTGACAATGGTCTGGCGCTGCTTGTCCCATAGCACGGGCACCGTTACGCGGCTGGTCACTGTCGGGTCGGCCCTGGTGTAGATCTGGTGCAGATAGTCCAGTCCATAGAGGTGATCCGAATACTGCTCAGAGAATGTCCAGCCACGTTCCAGCATCAGGGGCTGGACCACAGAGACGCTGATGGCATCCTCAAGCCCTTTCAGTTTTCTTAGAATCAAGGTCCGGTGGGCCCAGGGGCAGGCCAGTGAAACGTAGAGATGATAGCGGCCAGCCTCTGCCTCGAACCCGCCACTCCCGGTAGGCCCGGGTGAGCCATCGGCGGTAATCCAGTGGCGAAACAAGCTTTCCTGGCGCTTGAATTCCCCCTGGTTACTCTCGGTTTCGTACCATTGATCAACCCACTTACCGTCGACTAACAAACCCATTGCAATCCCCTGAATAAATATTCACATCGAATATTTCAACTAATTAATTCCAGTATATATGCGACATATTGAATTAATAGCGATATTATTTCTCCAATTCGTTCAAATATTTTGATCTATATGAAGTTACCCATAAGCCTGGAAGCCCTGGAAGTGCTCGATGCCATTGATCGCAAGGGGAGTTACGCCGCCGCTGCGACGGTACTGCATAAAGTGCCCTCGGCGATTTCCTATACCGTGCAGAAGCTAGAGCAGGACCTGGGTGTCACCCTGTTTCAGAAAGAAGGGCGTAGGGCCGTGCTGACCTCAGCCGGACAGCACCTCGTGGAACAGGGTCGGCACCTACTGTTGGCAGCGGATGAACTTGCAGCGGGCACACGGCAGATCGCCACAGGCTGGGAGCCCCGACTGCGCATTGCCGTGGAGACGATAGTCCCGCTGGCTGTCGTATTACCCCTGGTCGCGGATATGCAGGCGGTTCAGCCAGGCGTGGAAGTTTCACTGTACACAGAGGTGCTGGCAGGCACCTGGGAGGCACTGGTGGAAAACCGCGTCGATCTGGTGATTGGCGGCATAGGCGATGTGCCAGGCCATAAAGGCCTTCGCTGTGAGCATTGGCGTAGCGTCAAACATCTTTTCGTTGCAGCGCCCGGTCATCCTCTGTGCACGGAGCCGACGCCAATCAGCGCCGATGCCGTGCAGCATCACCGGGCCATCATCGTCAGGGATACCTCGCGCAACTCGGCGACATTGTCCCGAGGAATACTCAATCAGCAAACTGCGATATACGTTCCGACCATGGAAGCCAAAATCGAGGCGCATCGCCTTGGACTGGGAGTCGGCTATGTGCCGGAGAATCAGGTGACCGAAGACCTGGCGACTGGAAGGCTGGTCGCGCTGAACCTGGCCGAGCCCCGAGCAGACAGTCCCCTCATGTTGGGCTGGAAAGCGAGTAATCGCGGGCAGGCACTACAGTTTCTGTTGGAGCGCCTGAGAGGGTTTTGACAAGTTAAAGACTCGGGCCCTGAGAAATCCGATTCCCAGTTTCAGGCAACCACTGTGCCCCACCCCTCGCTCTCGGTGAGCGACCCCATTGTATTCTCTCGTTGTAACGAGCGTTTACAGTAATACTGATGCGAAAAATAAAGCTGACAGGGTGCCGCTAATCGTCGCCACCAGGCCGGGAATCATAAAACTGTGGTTGAGCAGATATTTACCAATATGAGTCGTGCCGGTCTGGTCAAAGGATACCGCCGCCAGCACCGTTCCATAGGTCGGCAAAAAGAAATTACCGTTAACGGCAGGATACACACCCAGCAACAAATGCACGGGCATACCCAGCGCCACCCCGACCGGTGCCAGGATCACAATGGTGGCCGCCTGGCTAAACAGTAAAATAGAAAGCACAAATAAACCCAGCGCAAAAACCCAGGGGTAGCTACCAATGAAATTTGAAATAGTGCCGACGATCACTTGTTCATTGGCGGTAAAAAATGAAGACCCCAACCAAGAGACACCGAGGATTGAAATAATAGCCACCAGCCCGCCACGCATTAATTTCCCACTCACAGCCTCAGCAGGGCTGGCCTTGAATAACAGGGTAATCAAACCCCCTGCCGCCAACATGACAATCATAATCGCCCGACCCATATCGACCTGGGCGCTCACCAGGGTACCGTCTACCATGACTTCATAGCTGGGCCGCAAAACCGGAAACAAACCCAGCAATACAACTACCATCACTGCTCCCAGAAAAACGCAGCAAGCTCCCATGCCCCGTTTGCGGGCGGCATCATCCATTGGCGCTTTTTCCACCTGCTGTTTGATAACGCCTTCTGCAACACGCCGCTGGTATTCGGGGTCATCGGCCAATTCCTTGCCTTTCCAGAGCACTGAAAGTATGCCCATAGTCACGGCAATCAGTGTGGCAGGAATAGTGACCATCATAATCTGGTCCAGGCTAACCCCCAGCGTTGTCAATGCCGCCAGCAAGGCAACGGTAACCGCCGACACCGGCGACGCTATCAGCCCGTATTGGGCGGCGATAACACTCATGGACAGTGGGCGTTCAGGACGAATACCGGCCTTGGTAGACACTTCGGCAATGACGGGTAGCAGGGAATAAATGACGTGCTGGGTGCCCGCGGCAAAAATCAAAATATAGGTAATAAAAGGCGCTAGAACCGTAATACGGCGAGGATTTTTACGCAGCAATTTTTCTGCCGTATCAACCAGGAAATCCATTCCCCCTGCGGCCTCCATCATCGACAGCGCAGTAATCACCGCCAGGATCATACCCAACACCACAGCAGGCGGGTTGCCCGGAGGCATACCCAGCACCATCATAAAAAATAGCAGGCCAATGCCCGATACCGTGCCCAGTGCAATGCCACCGAGACGTGCGCCGATAACAATACAGAGCAGAAGTATAGAAAGCTCAAAGAAAAGCATCCGTCTCTCTCCCCAAAAGTAAATAACCAGTGAACTTCAAAAATCTTCCACCCGTCTAGCCACGGCAAAAGTTGCCTCTATCTGATGATATCTGGTGGGAATCGGTGGCGCTTATAGGTATTCATACAGCGATTCTACCAATATCAGCCTGTTAAGCTGTCGACCCCTTCGGCGCTTCAATCCTAAACAGGATGCAGTACAGGGTCGGTACCATGATCAGTGTCAGTATCGAGGCAAAGCCAAGTCCGGCCATCATGGTCACTGACATATTGACGAAAAATACGTCGCTAAGCAGTGGTATCAGACCGAGGATGGTGGTGGCTGCGGCGAGCATAACCGGTCGCATCCGGCTTACCGCAGAATCCAGCACGGCGGCAAACTTATCCTCCCTCTCCGCGGTTTGCTGATCCATTTCCTCAATCAGCACGATGGCATTCTTAATCAGCAGGCCTACCAGTGAGAGCGCCCCCAGTATTGACATGAAATCGAAGGCGCCACCGGTGGTCAAAAGCCCGGCTGTGATGCCGACCACTGCCAGCGGTACTGTCAGCCAGATAATAAGCGGCTGGCGCAGTTTTCCGAACAGGAAAATACTGGTGATGATCATCAGCAGGAAACCAACTGGCAAGGCGCCGCCCAGACCGGCCTGGGCCCGCGTGGCGTCTTCGTATTCGCCGCCCCACTCCAGGGCATAACCCGGCGGCAATTCCATCGCCTCGATCGCAGGCCGCAGGCGGGCAAACAATGGATCCGCCAGTGGACCGACCGGATTACAGGAGGCGATGATGGTGGAGATTCGGTCGCGACTTCTGACCACTGCGTTTTCCCAGCCAGTCTGGTAATCGGAGATCAGTTGCTCCACCGGAACCGCGCGCTTGAGTACCGGACTCCAGACTTGGGCATCGCGCATATTATCGATATCGATACGCTCGTCGTCCGGGGCTCGCATCTTGATCGGCAACAAATGTATGCCGTCGCGGTAGGTGCCCACTGTGGTGCCCAGAAATGAATAGCGCAGCGCGGCGCCGAGGTCTTTCCGTGTAACACCCAGCTGGCGACCTACCTGTTCATTAAAGACCGGTGTCACGACCTTGACTGGCGCACGCCAATCGTCGCGCACGTCCTTGGAGTCATAATCGTCGCGCATCAGTGCCTTGGCCTGGTCTGCCAGGTTGCGCAGAATTTCCGGGTCGGGACCGGAGAAGCGCGCCTCGATCTTGGCATCTCGTCCCGGGCCGATTCTCAGGGCTTTGATGATCGGGTCGAGCCAGGGCATATCATCGCGCATAAAGACAGATACGTCCTCCCATACGGCCGGAATCTGATCGCGCTGCTCGGTCTGTACGATGATCTGGGCGTAGGCGCCAGAGGCTTCCTTGGCGTCATAGACCAGGGTGAAACGTTGGTGCGGGCCACCGATTACGGTCGATGTCTGCACCACGCCCGGCTGCTCTCGCAAAAATTGGCTGACGCGCAGCGTGTCTTCGCGGGTCTTGCGAATGTCGGTTCCTTCAGGTGTGTAGATATCGATGAAAAAAATCGGAGTATTGGCTTCCGGAAAAAAACCGCTCTTGATATAGCCGAAACCAAAGACAGCCACTACAAACAGCCCGATCGCGGTTGCCACCGTGAACCAGCGGGCACGAATGGCGGCGGCCACCATGCTGCGATAAACCTGGAAAGGTCTGGCGGCGTATGGGTCGGCTTCATCGTCGTCAGCGGCCCCCTGTTTGAGCAGTAGGGCACACAGCACAGGTGTTGTGCTGACGGCTGTGAGCCAGCTGAGGGATAGGGAAATCATGATTACGTAAAACAGCGAGCTGGCGAACTCACCGGTACTGTCAGGCGACAGCCCAATAGCGGAAAAGGCGAGGATGCCGATTAGCGTTCCACCCAGCAGGGCGCCCAGTGTTTTACCCACGGTTTCGCCGGCAGCCTCTGCGGCGCTCATACCCGCTTTCATTCGCACCATCATACCTTCGGCAATGACAATGGCATTGTCTACCAGCATCCCCAGCGCGATAACCAGGGCGCCGAGTGAAATCCGCTGCAGTTCGATCTCGAACAGGTTCATGAAAAACAGGGTGCCGGCCACGGTAATCAGCAGCACCGCTCCAATGATAATGCCTACGCGAAGGCCCATGAACAGCAGTAATACGGCGATCACGATGGCCACGGCCTGGGCGACGCTGATGATAAACCCACCCACCGAAGTTTTAACTTCCTTGGGCTGGTCGTAAGTAGCGCTGAACTGCATGCCTATCGGTATGACGGGCAAAAGCTGCCTGACTTTTTCATCTATGCGCTGGCCAACGGCGACTACATTTTCACCGCCGAGCATGGAGACGCCCAGGGTGAGTCCGGGCTTGCCGTTGATGTAGAAAAGCTTGGTCGGTATGGCGTCATAGGCGCGAGTGATGGTGGCAAAATCCTTGAATCGGATCAGGGTCTTATCTTCCGAGGCGATCATTAGTTCGCCGATTTCCTGTACCGAAAGAAAGTTCCCGGTAGGGCTAATGCGCAGGTAGTCATCGTCGACACGGACGTTACCTGCATCAACCACTACGTTCTGTGAGGACAGCACGCGAGTAATGGCGCCCAAATCTACGCCCAATTCGGCCATTCGAGCTCTTGAGATGTCGACGTACACAACTTCGTTCTGAATGCCGTCGATAACGACCTTGCGCACGCCGGGCACCAGCACCAGTTGCTTCTTTATAGTATCGGCAGCGTCATAAAGGTCGCGCCAGCTGTAGCCATCTCCGGTGAGGGTCGCATAGACGCCATACACATCACCAAAGCTGTCCAGTACCATCGGTGCCCTCGCACCGGGCGGCAGGTTTGGCTCGATGTCCTTGATCCTGCGCCGGAGTTCATCAAAGATGTTTGGGAAGTCCTCAGCGCGGTACTCGTCTTTGAAATCTATCAAGATATCCGATAGGCCCGGGCGCGATACCGACATCTTGATCCACTTGAGCTGCTCCAGCTTTTGAATGGCGTCTTCGAGCTGGTAGGTGACTTCGTCCTGCACTTCCTGTGCTGTCGCCCCGGGGTACTGGGTCAGTATCTTCGCCGACTTGATGGTGAAGGGCGGGTCCTCAAGCTTACCCATTTCATCGAAGGCGCTGATGCCGCCGCCAACCATAATGACCACCAGTAGCCAGGAGACAACTTTGCTCTTGACCGAATACTCGCCAATATTCATCAGGAAGATTCACCGGTTCTGGGGATCGCCTGCTCGGTTTGCTTCATGCGGGTTACTTTCATACCTTCAGCGAGATAGGCGGCGCCGACGCTGACGATGTCCTCGCCGCCACGCAACCCCGTTTTCACCTCGATACGGTGGCCGCTCAAGCGTCCTATTTCTACCGGCAAGCTGGATACGGTCATGGTAGTGGCATCCAGCACCCAGACGCGTGCCTCAAGGCCGTTATCGGCTTGCACGGCTGTCGACGGCACCCACGTGGCCGTATCGGTAGTCATGACATTGGCAAAATCGATACTGACCGTGGCCGTCATACCGGAAAACACTCTAAAATTGGGTGGTGCCGGCATGGTCATCGTGATCCGAAAGGTCTGGGTCTGGCTGTCCGCCTGGGTGGCTACCTCTTTGACTTCTAACGCGAATTGCTCATCGCTGCGACCTTCGAAGCGCGCGTAGGCAGTAACCTGGTCCCTTCTCGCGGCGGGTCGGTTGCTACCGATAGTCGGCTTGGTCAGGCGCAGCTTGCGTACCAGCGACTCAGGTAGGTCGATCAACACATCCAGCTGGCTGTTGTCCTGGAAGCGAAAAATAGTCTGCTTGGCCTCTACTTCTTCAAAGTTTTCGACCTCGCGCTGGCCAATACTGCCGTCAAAAGGTGCAGGTATCTCGGTGTATTCGAGATCCTGCCTGGCCTGGCTCAGCGCCACCTTGGCTGTTTTGAAATTCGCTTCCATGCGGTCATAATCCATCTTGGAGATATTGCCATCAACAATCAGCTCCTTGGCGCGCTCCATGTTGCGCTCGGTCTTATCAAAGGTGGCCTGGCGATCTTCCAGGGTAAGTTTGAAGTCAGTCGGATCCAGCGCCGCCAGCAAATCGCCTTGCTTGACGACCTGCCCCTCCTTCACTGCCATTGTCTGTATTACGCCGGCAACCCGGAAGGACAGGTCTGCGCGCTTAGAGGCGCGGATAGAGCCAGGGAAGTTTCGGATAGTGTTATTGTCAATACTTTCCACTGTAAAAATTTTAACCGGTCGTGAGGCCGGCGGCGCGTCGGGTTCGTCACTGCCACCGCAGGAAATCAAGGATGCACAAAGGGTGGCGGCGGTCAGGATCGCGAGGGGGAAACGCATGGAATACTCCGGCAAAATATTAAGCAGAGAAGAGTAGCACAAACAACCCTTTCCTAGACGAAAGCCAGTCTCATGATGGACACAGCCGAAGCCAATGGCATCAGGGGATCAGAACAGCCCGGCCTTTGATTTCGTGGTTCTCAAGTTTGCGATACACCTCATCCACCTGATCCAGTGAGAACTTCTCGATATGGGGATGTATACGGCCGGCTTCGGCCAGCGCCACCACTTCTGTCAGTTCCCGTGTGGATCCACCCAGCACCGTACTCAGCGCTGCACCAAAGGGCAGCGCCCCAGCCTGGAATGGCAGCACACCGCCGCCCAGCCCCACCACAACGACCTGCCCTCGCTTACGCACTACCTGTGCAGCCATCTGCATGGTGGGATCAATGCCGACAAAATCCAGTACCGCCATTGCACCCAGACCCTTGGTGGCCTTGAGAATAGCATCTGCAGTGCTGCCATCTGATGGCAGGCAGATATGGGCACCGAGATCGGAAGCCATCTGCAAGCCCGCCTCGCTCTGGTCGACGGCGATAATGGTTGATCCACTCAACTCACGCAAATACTCCACCGCGAGGTGTCCCAGGCCACCAATACCGATAACGACTACTGCTGAACCCGGGTACAACACCGGCATTACCCGCCTGACCGCATGGTAGGAAGTCAAACCCGCGTCGGTCAGTGGTGCTGCCTGCCAGGGTTCCAATTTGTCCAGCGGTATCAGGGTATCAGCCGGGGCCACCAGGTATTCAGCCAGGCCGCCGTTGCGTCCCAGCCCCCCGGCATGCTGGGGCTCCTGCTCACAGTAATTGGTTTCAGACGCGCGGCACGGATTACATATACCACAGCTCCAGGTGGGTGATATCACCACCGGCATCCCCGCTTCCATGCCATGGGGTATATCGCCGTATTCAATCCAGCCGGCATTTTCGTGGCCTAAGGTAAACGGCAACTCCCAGCTGGCAACTTCCGGGAAATTGTCCGGTGTCCATTCGTGCATGATATGCAGGTCCGAATGACATGCGCCAGCGCCGCCGACTTTGATCAGTACTTCACCATGACCCGGCTCAGGTTTGTCGACCTCAACCAGCGCCGCATTTTGCCCCCATGCCGAAAATACATAAGCCTTCATCAACCTGCTCCTTGTAAAAAAATAAAGTATAGAAGAAAAAGAATCGCTATTCGGCTTTCCGCCAGGTTAACCGAATACAAGTGTCAGTAAGTATCAAACAGCTGCTGGATCTTCCCCGCATCAGAGGTTTTCAGCAGAGCCAGCTTAAGTAACACCCTGGCCTTGGCCGGGCTCAACTCGCCCGCAACCACAGTGCCAATCTCGTCGTCGTTAACCTCGACGTTGCGGCCTACGTTACCGGTGGGCACACGGGTCGCCCGCACGACCACAACACCTTTCTTGACGGCCGCCGCAACGGCCTTCAGTGCGGCACCGGTCATATTGCCATTGCCAACACCCGCGGTGACAATCCCTTTGGCGCCATTGGCTACCGCGGCATCAATCAGGTCGGTTGACATATCCGCGGTCACATAAAGCACATCCACCCGGGGCAGTTTATCCACACCCTTGAGGGAGAACGCGCTGTCTTTAGTGTGCAGGCGAAAAGGTGTGCGAAACCAGCGGTTCTGGCCGTAGAGACTCGCACCCATCAAGCCGTACTCCGGGGACATGAAGGTCTGTACATCGGTGGCACTGGTCTTGACGATTGAGCGAGCGCCATGAATATCATCGTTGGCCACCACCAGCACCCCGCGATTAGCGGCGTTTTTGTCGGCGGCGACCGCTACCGCATTGTAGATATTCAGCGGGCCATCGGCAGACAGTGCGGTAGAGGGCCGCATCGCCGCCGTCAGCACCACCGGCTTGCCACTGTGCACCACCAGGTTGAGGAAGTAGCCGGTCTCCTCGATGGTATCGGTGCCATGGGTAATGACAATACCATCGACTTCAGACTGCCCCAGCAGTGTATTCACCCGTGCGGCCAATTCCAGCCAGATCGCGTCAGACATGTCCTGGCTGCCCACATTGGCAACCTGCTCGCCGCTGATATTGGCGATTTCCTTGATCTGCGGCACGGCGTTAATCAGGATATCCACCCCAACCTGCCCCGAGGTGTAACCCGCCTGGGTCTGGGATTCCGCGGAGCCGGCGATGGTGCCACCGGTGGCGAGAATCAAAATATTGGGCTTGTCGGCAGCCATCGCCGTGCCTGCCAAAAAAATAATCGAAAAAATAAAACGTCGTAAAATTGTCCCGCGGTTCATAGTACTCTCCTGTTGCTACGCGTTAAGTTTGGGATTATTTGTACTGTTTTTTGTCCAGGCCGGTGAGTGCCTTGGGGTTCAGCATCTCGTCGATTTGTTCCTCGCTGAGTATTTTCTTCTCGCGAATGATTTCGAGAATACCCTTGTTGGTGCGGTAGGCTTCAGCCGCCAGCTCGTCAGAACGCTCGTGACCGATCATCGGGACCAGGGCGGTAACAATACCCACCGTGCGCTGGATATACTGTGCCAGCGTATCCTCATTCACGGTTATACCGTCAACACACTTGAGACGTAACGTGCGCATGGCATTGGTCATAAGGCGTTGTGAATCCAGTATGGCGATGGCCTCCAGTGGCTCGTAGGCGTTGAGCTGTAACTGGCCATTGCGTGCGGCCAGGGTCACCGAGAGATCGTTGCCAATCACCCGGTAGGACACCAGGTTCATTAACTCGGCAATGACCGGGTTGACCTTGCCGGGCATGATCGAAGACCCCGGTTGCATGGCGGGCAGGTTAATTTCCCCCAGTCCGGCCCGCGGCCCGGAAGACAGCAGGATCAGGTCGCTGGAAATCTTGGACAATTTGATGGCCATACTGCGCAACGCGCCGGACTCTACTACAAAGGCATGCTGGTCCCAGGTCGCCGCGAACATATCATCGGCCACTACGATCGGTTTGTCAGTCAGTTTGGCCAGGTGATCAGCAGTTTTCTTCGCATAGCCCTCGGGCGCGTTCAAGCCTGAACCGATGGCGGTGGCGCCCATGTTGATGTTGAACAGAGGTTGCTCCGCCATGCGCAGAAAGGCGATCTCCGTCTCCAGGCCTGCAGCGAAGGCGTGGAATTCCTGGCCGAGGGTCATCGGCACGGCATCCTGCATTTCGGTGCGGCCCATTTTGAGTATGTCGATGTACTCATTGCCCTTGGCGCGCAGGGCGCTGACCAGCAGCTGGGCTTCAGCCACCAGCTTGTCATTATTGGCAAAGATCGCGGCCTTCAGGGCCGTGGGGTATGAGTCGTTGGTGGACTGGGACATATTGAGATGGTCGTGGGGCTGAATCACATCGTAATCCCCCAGCTTGTGCCCGGTCAGCTCCAGGGCCACATTGGCCATCACCTCATTGGCATTCATATTGGTCGAGGTGCCCGCTCCGCCCTGGTAAGGGTCCACCGGAAACTGATCGTGATACCTGCCCGCGATAATCGCCTCGCCCGCCTTGATGATGGCGTCGCGTACGCTTTTATCCATCTTGCCCACATCGGTATTGGCCATCGCCGCCGCCATCTTGACCTGGGCAAAACCGATAATAAATTCGGGGTAGTCGCTGAGTGTCCTGCCCGATATCTGGAAATTTTCAATCGCCCGGGCGGTCTGTATCCCGTAATAGGCGGACGCGGGAACGGGTTTTTCACCCAGTAAGTCATGCTCCATGCGCACAGCCCCGGCACCGCTGACATCGGCCAGCACCGAGCTGCCGGCCAGCGCCA
>CBDTVJ010000047.1:0-14048 GCA_965363655.1 uncultured Halieaceae bacterium
TGGAAGCTCGACATCCCAAGAGTTTCATTTCCCTGGATGACGCCGACCATCTGCTGAGCCGCAAGGCGGATTCGGAGTATGTGGCGAGCATCATTGCCGCTTGGGCGGATCGTTACCTGCCCCGCGTCGAGGCTCCTGCTGTCAGTGTCAGCAAGGGCCAGGTGCGGGTTGAGGAGAAGGATCACAAGTTTACCCAGCATGTGCACAGCGACAGCCACTATTGGCTGGCGGACGAACCCGTGTCGGTTGGCGGCAATAACGCCGGCCCCGATCCCTATGAACATCTCCTTGCGGCGCTTGGCACCTGCACCTCAATGACGCTGCGTATGTACGCCAAGCACAAATCGCTGCCTCTGGAGCACGTTGCCGTTGACCTGCGACATTCCCGCGACTACATCGAGGATTGCCAGGGCTGTGATGAGAAGCCCATGCAAATCGAGGTGTTGGAGCGTACAGTGACGCTAGAGGGGGATTTGTCGAAGGAGCAGCGCCAGCGCCTGTTGGAAATTGCCGATCGCTGCCCGGTGCACCGCACGCTGCACGGCACATTGGAAGTGCGGACTGTACTAAACGCTCTGCCTGGTGCTACTAGCGGTTCAAGCTGAGATGCCGCCGGTGTGCCGGACCATTCATTGAAGATCTACTCGTCGCCTGGTCTGAGGAAGGTGACGTCCCGAATCGAAAAGGAGCAGGCGTTTTTCATCAGGAAACCGCTCACGACGTTAAGCTGGCGCAGATTCGCATCAGTGAAGCGCGAATAATCGAGAGATACCCCGCGGAACGATATGCCGATGGGGCCCACCAATGCAGAGACAAAATACCAATCGCTATCACCCGGGTAGTTCACTCTCAGGTGATCATGTTCCATGCGCAGACTGTAAATGTCTTCTCCCTCTGGTGCATCCGGAAAGCGTGCGCTGAACAGGCCCAGCGAATGGGCCTCGAAGCTACCCCGGTGAAATACGCGCGGAGAACCGATTAAACCGTCCGCATGGAGCAGCTCGCCGTCTTGTGGGGGTCATCGCAAGATTCCCGCCAGGTCTGAATACTCAATACTGATATCCAGGAAAATTTTTACCGATGATTTGCCGGACCAGGGAAACTGGACTAGCTTTAACGTTGTGGCTCAAACACAGGACGGCCTGGAACTGGGCGAACATTAAGAGCATAAGGAGATTACGACATGGCTATCGCCAGAATTCAGGTAATGACCAGCATAGTAGGCAAGGAAGCGGAATTTATGAAATCGGTCGCCGACAACGCGGCCCTAATGGACAAAAAGGGCCTTCGAAATACAGTGCGGATATCGCACTCGGGCGTGCCTGGCATAGAAGTCTGGAACAGCACGCTCTATACGGACTGGAAGGAATACGGTGACCTCACGGATAAAATGCTTGAGGATGCTGAGATGCAGGAACAGTACATGTCCAACATTCTGAATCGCTCAGGGGAGATACTCGATACTTTCGAATTAGTGGAGGTCCCGGGCTTTGAGAGGGGCGTGGAAGCGTCAGGAAACATAATCGCAGCGACCGTATGGGATGTGTTGCCCGAGGAAGGTAACGCCGGAAAATTCTTCAAATCCTGCGCAGAGGCAAGGGATATTCACCAGGAGCACGGTGGAAACGTGCGGCTCTGGCAGACCATGGGCGGACGCCACGCGGGCATGATGATCTACGCTCTGGGGTTCGACAATTTCTCCAGTATGGGCGAGTGGCAGGAGAAAGTTAAAAATGCCCAGGCCGAGTTCATGTCGCAACAGCCGATTTCCGCTGAGATTGACTCCCAAATTATATTGAGACCATCCGCGATAATCTAGCAGCACCATCGGCTTTGCGGCAGAGAACCCTGCAGCGGCGAATGCCTGCCATGAGGCAGGCCTTGCCAATGGTGGCGTGACCTGCGAAGAGCCGCCAGGGGGAAAATCTATCTTGCCTATTTACGACGATCCGTCGGGCAACAAGATTTGCGCCCTGCATCGCATGAAATGAATATAGGGTAAAACCATGGTCGAACTATATACCCCTGAGCAGCGCAAGTTGCAGGAAGACTTCGGCACAGAGCAGCTGGCGGATGCCCATACCGCGATCATAGTCAGCGAAGATATCCCCGATGATCACGCGGCCTTTATCTCATCCCGTGACTTTTTCTTTCTGTCTACGGTCAATCATCTTGGCGAACCAACTGTCTCATACAAAGGCGGGGCGCCGGGATTCGTGCGCGTAATCGATTCGAAAACCCTGGTTTTTCCCAGCTACGACGGCAACGGCATGTTCCTGTCCATGGGAAATATCGCAGACACTGCAAAAATCGGGCTGTTGTTCATGGATTTTGAAACGCCCCATCGCGTGAGGGTGCAGGCCTCCGCCTCGATTGTCACTGATAGCGCGCTGCTGGAGTCCTTTCCAGGCGCACAAATGGTGGTTCGTGCCGTGGTTGATTCCGCGTTCCTGAACTGCGGTCGATATATTCACCGGCACCAGCGCGTTTCCAGCTCTGAATTTGTGCCTGATGCGCAGGGCAACCAGCCCTACCCCGCATGGAAAAGAATCGACTTACTGCAACCAATCCTGCCTGAAGCCGACCAGGGCCGGGCAGAAAGTGACGGCGGCACCATCACAGCCGAGGAATACATGCAGAGGGTGCTGCGCGGCGAGCCCTGAACGGCTCGACCGGGGACAGATCTATTTAGACTCGAGCAGCGCCAGCAGTTCGGTGGCGTAGCGTTCCTCGGTAAAACGGCTTCGGGCCCATGCTTGGGCCGTTGCGCCGAGCTTGCGGGCCTCGTCGGAGTCGTCGATGAGGCGCTTCAGGGCGGCGGCGAGTTGCTCCACGTCGCCGGGTTCGTAGAGCAGTCCGGTCTCGCCGTCGCGGATCAGTTCCGCGGTGCCGGCGCTGCGAGCACCGACCACCGGTTTCCCGGCCAGCATCCCTTCGACGGTTACGCGACCGAAGGCCTCGTGCCGCGAGCAGTGGATCACGACATCGGCACCCGCGATCACGGGGTTCGCAGACTCGAGCTGGCCCAGGAAGTTCACACGGTCTCCGACGTCGAGTTCGACGACCAGATCGCGAAGCAGCTTCTCGTAACGTGGATCTCCTTCGCCGACAATGAGCAACTCTGCGCGCGCACCCTGCTCGCCCAGCAGGGCCACGGCGCGAATCGCCTCTTCCTGGCGCTTGGAGAAACTGATGGTGCCGACCACCACGCAACGCAGGCCGTCTCCCTGTGCGGGGAACGACGCCTCGACATCGTCGGGCACCTGGACACACTGGTACAGGACCGCGGCTTCCTGCGGCCGGAGCGCCTCACGGTAGCGCTCGGCAACGCAGCCCGAGTTGGCCAGCACCAGCGAGGAGAGCCGGGATATCAGGCCTGTGGCGTAACGCTCTCCGAGATCGAAGACCATCCGGTCGTGTACATGGCCCAGTTCGCGAAGGTGCCAGACGTGCCGTCGTCCCGCGAGCGCCGCGCCCCACGCACCGACGCAGATGACGACGGTATTCGTGTAAACGATGTCGGCCTTCTGCTTGCGAATCCAGAGCGCCACGGGAATGGTCATACCCAGATTCCAGATCGTGCGCGCGAATCGTTTCCAGGGCGTGCCGCCCTCGGAGGCCGACCACCACTTGTAGGGCAGGATGTGGTACTCGACCGGGATCTGTTCCAGCAACTCGCAGAGCGGGCCGTGCGACGGGAGTAGCACGGCGCACTCCACACCCCGACCGCGCAATGCACGCACGGTTTCGAGCAACGAGCGCTCTGCGCCGGCCAGGCGCGAGGTGTGGGAGACGAAGCAGACCTTCATCCTCGACCGCGCCTCAAGTATAGGAAATATAAACGGGGTGTTGCTAGCAAATTCCCTCCTTTGATCTGGTTGCTGAGTCTTAAGCTCGCGCGCGAGGTTCGCCTACGTTACTATAGCTTGCTCGCATCGGTGAGCTTACCATTCATATTCGTTCATTTCTGAACTGCAGCAAACAGGGAGCCAAGCCAGGTGTTGTTTCAGTAGCGTCCCTGCTGATTGATCTGGGGAAAAATGCCTGACGACTCTTCAGAGGCTGTGCAGTATCGCTGTGACTTTGTTACTGTTCGCCAAACGAATATGAAGGTCAGTCCGGACCTTTGTGCCGGGTAGAGGGAATAGAGCATGAAAAAAATCCTCAGTATCAGCCTTGGGCCAGACTCGCTCGATTTCAAATTCAGGGCGGACTTTCTCGGTCAGCGTTTCCAGGTATCCCGCAGGGGAACAAACAAGGATAAGCGCACAGCTGCTCAACTTATACAGGAAGCGGCCGACAAGGCGGATGTCATCGGTCTGGGGATGGTGCCCGACCATTACTGGGTCGGAACCAACCACTTCTCCCAGGGGGTCACCCGTAAACTGGAGAAAAAGGCGGGGGCTGTGCCAGTGACCACCGGGGCGAGGCTGAGGGAAATCGTGCAGGAATGGTCGGTGCGATCAGCCCAGGTCGAGCTCGGCATGATTTTCAATAATGCCAGGGTTCTATTCATGTCCGGCGCCACCAACTACCGATTGGCGTCGGTGCTATCCGAATACACCCAGAACCTGTCTTTTGCCGATCCCGTGCTGCAGCTTGGCGCGCCTAACCTGCTGCACTCGTTGCGCGCCCTGGAGTTATACGCCGCCGGCAGCGATCCACTGCTCAAATACGCACGTGGCCGAACACTCGTACCCGGCATAGGGCCAGGCAGGTACCTGCAGCAGTTAGTGCTCAAAAAAGCAGTACAGGATGCCGATGTTATTGTCGCGCCCTATGAGCAGTTGGAGGATTATTCTGCGAAGGAACTGGACGGCAAGACGGTGGTGTCCTCGACGATTTCTCCAGACAGGCTGGAGGTACTCGGGAGAAAAGGCGTTCGACTGATTATTGATTGCAGCATACAGCTGTTTGACCAGACCGTCGGCCTCAATATTGTGGAGGCTATGATCATCGCCGCGCTGGACAAAAAACCCGAGGAGATCCTGCACGACGATTTCCTGGAGATCTTCGCCGACCTGGAACTGAAACCGAGAATTCTCTACCCCATCGAGGGCAAGAAGCACATCAATCGATTCGCCTTCGTTATCCACCCGTTGTCACAAAAGTACCTGGACAATATCAAGCCGCTGGAACTGATCGCAAAAGTGTCACCGCCGATGGTGATGAACGTCGTGGAGAAGGCTGTCGCCTATACACCGCCTTTCGTTTATTCAAAAATGGAAGGCATCCGCTCCCCCACCGGGGTGGAAGCGGAAGGCTGGTTGATTCTCGTGGGCGGCACCCCCAAGGAAATTATGTCGCACAGCCCTGAGTTCACCTATCGCCAGTTGCTGGCGGCGGCCGATATCGCGAAAAAGCTGGGCGCACAGATCATGGGGTTGGGGGCCTTCACCAAAGTCGTGGGGGACGCCGGCGTCACTGTGGCAAAACGCGCGCCACTGCCCATCACCACGGGCAATAGCTACAGTGCGTCCGGCGCGCTGTGGGCGGCCCATGATGCGGTGAGCAGGCTGGGCCTGGTGAAACTGGAAAAAGGCAAGAAAATCAAGGGCAAGGCGATGGTGGTTGGGGCCACAGGCGCCATCGGCGCGGCCTGCTCCCGACTGCTGGTCAGGACAGCTGAAGAGGTGCACCTGGTATCGCCGGAATCGGCCAAATTACTACTGCTGGAAAAATCCATTCTGCGGGAAACACCCGGGGCGAAAGTGGTGCTGTCCTCATACGCCGACAGTGACAAGAGCATTGGCGAGATGGACATGATCGTCACCGCGACCTCCGGTGCCGGGCGCAGGATACTGGATATCATGAACGTGAAGCCGGGCTGCGTCATCACCGATGTCGCCCGCCCACTGGACCTGCCGCCAGAGGAGGTGGCCAAACGGCCTGATGTGCTGGTCATCGAATCAGGCGAGGTCTACCTGCCAGGTGAGGTGCATGTGAAGAATCTCGGTTTCGAAGATCGCAATGTGGTCTACGCCTGTCTCGCGGAAACGATCGTGCTGACCCTGGACGGACGCTTCGAGAACTTTACCGTGGGACGCAATATCGAATGGGAGAAAGTGCACGAAATCTACAAAATGGGGCTCAAGCACGGTATGCGGCTGGCGGCAATTTCTGGCGTCAATGGCGTCTTCTCGGACGAGGACATCAGCGCCGTGCGCGAGCGCGCCCTGGTGGCGCGCAAGACGTGGCGCACAACTGCCCCCAAGCCCCGCAAGCGTCGCACCAAGGCCGCGGCGAAAAAACGCGCCAGGCCACGTTAAATCGCCGCGCACGCCATAGCCTTACCAGTGCACGCCTCGCATCACCTGGGCAAACATTTTCTGCGCCAGCGCCAGTCGCGACGAGGGGATATTCTGCTTCTCCAGCGCAGCCTCCTCCTCGCTGAGGCCGCGGGCCCTGGCGGAATCCGGGAACAGGGCGTAAGCCTGGCCTAAAAATGCCTCAGTCACCGAGGGGATGGTTGCCTGGGCCACAGCCCCGGCCACACCCAGCCGGGTGGAGACCCGTTTCGGTTTGGCAATGATAGCCTTGATGACCAGGTCTCTGGCCTGCTCCGGCGAAAGTGTCGGGAAGGCCTTGTACAGGTTGGTCGGCGCGATCATCGGGGTGCGTACCAATGGCATATGGATGGTAGTGAAATCGATATTCTCGGCGGTGTATTCCGGTGCCGCACACAGGCTGAAGGCATCCAGGGCCGCCTTGGAAGCCACGTAGGCTGCGAAGCGCGGTGGGCTGGTCAATACGCCTATAGAGGAGATATTGATGATCTGGCCGCTCTCCTGCTCCTCCATGCCCGGCAGGAAGCCCAGGATCAAGCGCAGGGCACCGAAGTAGTTCAGCTGCATGGTGCGTTCGAAATCATGGAAGCGGTCATAGCTGTAGCGCACCGAGCGGCGAATGGACCGCCCTGCATTGTTGACCAGGATGTCCACCCGGCCATGATCCCTGAGTACATCAGAGACCAGTTTGTCGCAGTTTTTAGCACTGGACACATCGCAGGAATAGGCCTGGGCATCCCCACCTTTTTCGGCGATCTCCGCGAGGGTTTCGTCCAGTTTCGCCACCGTCCTGGCCACCAGGATCACCGTGGCGTCGGCCCGGGCCAGGCGCAGTGCGCATTCCTTGCCAATGCCGGATGTGGCGCCGGTGACCACTACCACCTTGCCCTTGACCTTGCGCCGTAGCGCGGCCAGTGTCGGCCGCCCGACCATTTGGTTGAACAGGCCATCTACCTCTGAAATCAGCGACTTTGAGTCGCTGCGCAAAAAATACAGCCAGTAGTCCCAAAGGACGGGTGCATAATCCTCAAACGGCGGACACGCTATATCGCCCCCGGCAAGCAGTTTACGGGTTTTTCTCGAATCAAAATGCGTTGGGTAATTGATATAGCCGACGATTTCCGGTGGGATGCCCATGCGAGAGACCAGTTTTTCGCCCAGGGCCTTCACCCTGGAAAAGCGACTGATACCTTTCCCCGCGAGTTTCGTGGCTGAGTCCATCACACCGATGTCCAACGCCCTGACACTGGGGCCTCCGGACACCTTCATAAGCACCTTCAGCAAGTCCCCTACCCGGATGCCGTCGGGGTCAGTGATAAAGAAGCACTGCTGATCCTGATCCGGCAGGTGCGCCAGGTAATCGATGGCGTTCACCACGTAGTCCACCGGTACGATATTGAGCAGCCCCGCCTTGTTTAGCAGCAGTGGCAGGCCCTCCGGCACCACAGAACTCAGGTTTTTCAAGGTCTCGAAAAAATAGTAAGGGCCATCGACCTTGTCCATCTCACCGGTTGCAGAATGGCCGACGACCATACCCGGACGATAGATGCGCCAGTTCATTCCGGTTTCTGCGCGCACCAGGCCCTCTGATTCGTGCTTGGTGGAGAAATACGGGTGATCCATCGCGCCCGCCTCTTCAAACATGTCCTCAGTGAACGTGCCCTCATAAAGACCGGCGGCGGCAATAGAGCTGATCTGGTGGAAACAGCCGGCCTTGAGTGCCTTGGACAGGGCGATGGCCTGCGCGGTGCCCTTTACATTGCTGATCCGCTGGCTTTCAGCGTCAGCCTTCATGTCATAGATGGCCGCCAGATGGAAAAAGTGGTCGATCTTACCGGCGTGCCTTTTGATCCAGGCGGGTTTGACCCCAAGCCTGGATCGGCTCAGGTCGCCTGCCACAGTGATGACCTGGTCCTCGTCAGCACCCCAGAGTTCGCGCAGTCCTACTATCTTTGACATTGAACCCGGGCGCACGAGCAGGTAGATGGTAGCCCCACGATCCAGCAACTTGGGAATAAGGAATCGACCAATGAAGCCGGTGCCGCCAGTAACGAAATAGTTCATACTTATGTCCTTGATTTAGGTGTCGGTTATACGTCGTCAGAGCCTATGGCACCCATTGGGCCATTTTCCAAGCGACACTTTTCTGCCATTTACTGTTCCAGTTTAGCCTGCCAAGCGCAGCTTGTGCACTTTTCGCTGGTCATAGTGCGGGATTTTTCCACAGCAGGTTGCTACAGCAGGTCATTCCCGGCGCGCATGTTGCCAAGCCATACCTGCTCTGGCGTCGGTTTATTCGAGAATATCACTTGTAGAAACTTCATCAAGGCCCTCTCGCCAGAGTGTCTCGGCTTCATCGTCGAAGAAACAGTAGGCCTTCCAGGAGATTGAATAGCGTATTTTTGACCACATGAAATCTGCCAGTACTTCTCCAGATTCCCGCAACTCCCACTTGTCATCCCCACAAAAATGCAGGCGCGTTTGCTGTCCGATCAACGGTAGGTCAGGTAAACCGCCTTCTACTCGTTCAACGCCATGAAATACCTTGGCGGTGTCAATCAAAATAGCAGAGTTATGTTGCGCGGGGATCGCAGCTCGCAGGCCATTCGCTCCATCAGGATAAAATGTAAACGCACCACCATCGGCATCACCAAACCACGATACACAGGTGACAATCGGTATCCGCCACTTATCAAATAGCCCTGAGTGCAACATCACCACCAAAAGCCACTGTGGGACTGATTTTCTGTTGGCACCACGAAATTCTGGCACGTCGGTGTGTATTGCCAGCTCCATCCAGGCCCTGGTCGAAGTAGTTGATACCCACGTCAAAACGTTGTGGCAGATCCTCTCCCAGGCTGTTACTGGTCGCCTCGTCGGCGTAAGTACCGAAGCTACCGAACGACTGAGCAATTGCCACCATTTTTTCTGCTTCGCCAGCGGTGTGGTTGTCCTTAGGGTTTGTAGACTCGGCCATCCAAAGCGGCAGTTCGTTGGTGAGATTCCTATGTGGAATCAGGCGGCGCAAGGCCGAGGTAACTGGCCGGGTGAAAAGGGCGCCAGTGATTTTCCTGTAGCGCCAGGCGGTCGGCGACCACAAACATGACCTGGGCATTGACCCCCATCCCGGTGTGGCTGCTGCTGACCTCTACATTTTCAACCCGCTCGTGGCCACCGTGCTGGATGCAGGCTCGCCAATGGCAGATGCCATCGCCCTTGCTGAATATGGCGGTAGTCGGGGTGGGCGGGGGCAAGTGGGGATTCCACTCCATATCGTCGAACTGCTCGGATTTCGGCCGGTGATCGGGATTAAAAAACTTATACAGCTTGGACACGCGTGAGGAATTTCCCTCCGGGTCGTTGAACGGGCTACCCAGGGTGATGACCTGCCGTACCTTGTCGGGATTCAGCTTGGCCATCTCGCGCGCATAGATACCACCCAGGCTCTGGCCGACCAGGCTGACCTTGCAGCCGTATTCCTCGTGCAGCGCATCCAGAAGCTCCATGGCCCCCACGAACAAGTCCTCGCGCACCCCGAAATTCACGCCCTGTTCCCAGCAGGACACGGAGTAGCCCAGTGTGCCCAGGAAATCCCTCAGGGATTGGGTCGAGCGGCTGCCGGCGCTGAAGCCCGGTATCACCATAACAGGGTGGCCGTCGCCGCCATGCAGCAGGTTCAGCCAGGGCTCCGCCAGGTGAAGGGCGCCCAGTTCAAGCATGGCGCGGAACGGTTCGCTATAGTGCAGGGCATCTATCGGCGGGCGAAATTTCTCGGCAATACCTTGAATAGTCATGAGCTTTTCTCCGTAGAGTTAACACGTTGGCCACTGGGTTATGGCGTCACTTCTTTCCTTTTCCAGGCGCCCGTTTTCCAGGTGACCGTTTTGCTTTGGTGGGCGCTTTACCGCCCGTTGTCTTTTTGGCGCTGGCTCTGCCGGTTGCAGAGCCGGGCCTGGTGTTCTTTTTCACTGTCGGGGGCCTGCGATCCTCACCCAGTACCGCCAACCTGAGCTCGGCGCAGGAATCGCGCAGGCAGTCGGCGTAATTTTCCGGGTCAGGCATCATTACACGACAACAACTGATGCCCACCGTCACTTCACCACAGTAACTGCCTACAGAGTGGAACAGTCCATTGCCTTCGACGCTGGGCCCGGTGCCCCAACCCCGTACATGCTGTGCACCGTTACTGAATATTGGCAACTGGGGGCCTGGGATATTGGTAATTACCGTGTTGAATTCCGGCTCGGTGATGTTGGCCAACCCCTGTGCAGCGGTTATTTGGGCGTTGACAGCGGCGATGGTGGTTGGCGTGAATTCCGACATACCCAGCATTACCTTGGGATCCATGGATTTTGCCAGTTCCTTTGCGTTGCGGGTTTCTGCGTGAATCGCGAGCAGGCGCTCTCTCGGATCCGCGATTTCCGTGTGTAAGGCCACGGCCATTGAAGCGACCAGGTTGCCGCCGGTGGCTTCTGTTCCGTCATGATCGCGCAGGTCTACCGGGCACATGGCTACTAGCGAAGTGTCCGGTAGTTCGCCTTTTTCCAATAAGTAGTGACGCAGCGCCCCGGAGCACACAGCCAGCATGACGTCGTTGATGGTGCCGGCCAGTGTGTTCTTTATCGCGCGAATTTCATCCAGCTTGAAAGTGACTCCCTCGAAGACTCGCTGGGGAGACACGGAGCTGTTGAACCGGGTGCGCGGCACGCGTGGGGCGCGGTGCAGCCGACCTGTGGCCAGGCCCTCCAGGGTTCTGGTCCAGGCAGGAATTGCCTTTTGGATAAACTCGAGGTAATGCAGGGGCTTGAGCGCATTGTGCCGCAGGGCGAAAGCCGCCAGTTCCCAGGGTTTAGGAGGCGTGTCGGCCTGCCAGGTATCCGCTCCTTCAATTTTGCGGATACTGGGGGAGGGGTCGCACAGCGCCGTGCCTATGTCGTTACTGGAGGCCCCGTCTACGGCGGCGTGATGGGTCTTGCTGAAAAGGGCGAAACTGCCCGCTGGTACGCCTTCGATATTGTCCAGGCCTTCGATGACATAGGTTTCCCACAGTGGCCGCGTCCGGTCCAGTGGTTGGGCATTAAGGCGGGCGATCAGTTGGCACAACTGACGCCAGTCGCCGGGTTCGGGCAGTATCACGTGGCGGACGTGATATTCCTGGTCGAAAGTGGCATCGCGCACCCAGTAGGGGAAATCTGCACTCAGGGGCACTTCAAACAGGCGCTGGCGTAGATGTGGTGCCAGATGGGCGCGCTCGTTAATAGTCTGCACGATGCGCCTGAATGAGACCTTGCCGCCGGGCGCAGTGGATGGGTCCCAAATACTCAGGCCGCCAATGTGCATGGGGACATTGGGCGTTTCCGAATACAGAAAGGCCGCATCAAGACCGGACAGTTGCTGCATGGCTGACTCCTCGTTTGACTGTGGGCTAATGGGCCACCGCTCAACTGCCGCGTGGTGACCCAGTCAGTCCTCAGGCGCCGGTCTTTCTGCTGGTCGCTTTTTTGCGCTTGGTGGCCCTGGTCTTCGTTTTCGGCTTCGCTTTAGCTTTAGCCTTCCGTGCCCTGGGTTTCACCGTGGGTTGTGTCTTTTGGTCAAAGGCATACAGCCCCTGCAACTGTTCCGTCAGTGCCTCCCAGGCGGCGGAGTTGGTCTCATGCAGCGTTTGCAGGTCTTCGCGTACCTTTTCTTCAAATCCCAGGTTGGCTTCGAAAGCCTGGGCGAAAGTCTGGGCGTCGGCAACCTCCTTGAAGCTTTGCATGCGAGCTTTGGCAAGGTCAGTGAAACATGTCGTATTGCGCTTTGACAGTTCTTCAAAAAAGCTCGAATGGGCTGACCACGCGTCGGTATTGGCCTTGTTCATGGTTTCAAAAAAGTCCTGGATTTTTTTGGCGGTCAGTTCGGCCATGATTGTTCTCCCTATCTATCCTGTGAGTGGAATCTTGTGAATTGTGCAGTGCACAAATACAGCTTCAATATAGGCCTGCAGGATTCACGCGTCAACCGACTTATGCTCCATAGAGATGAAGAAATATGATTTATATCAATAGTCTAATGGATAAATGTTTCAATAAGCAAATTCTGTTTGTGCATTTTTGCAGCGCAAATAAATCATGCAATTTGCATCTGGACAAGGTTATAATTCCAAGGTATCGACAGAGGATCGGCCGCGTGAAGCTATTAAAAAAATACCCCAATCGCCGGATATACGATACTGAAACCAGTCAGTTCATCACGCTGGTGGATGTGCGGGAAATGGTGGTGCAGCGCAGCGCCTTCAAGGTGGTCCACTCGAAGACGGGGGCTGACCTGACCCGTTCCGTGCTGATGCAAGTCATCACTGAGCAGGAGAACGAGGGACACGAGTCCCTGTTGACCAACCGGGCGCTGGAGGAGTTGATTCGCTTCTACGGCGATGAGATGGCCCATCTGGTAGCGCCCTATGTGGAGCAGCAGATACTACATTTCCTGCGTGAACAGGATCGGGTTCGCCAGCAGTTTGCCACAGCACTGGCCAGTTCCGCTCCGCTGAGCGATCAGGCGCTGAAAACCGCTACGGAGCAGTTTTGGGCATCCCTTCTGCCACCGGTGCCAGGCGGGGTCGAAAAGAGCGGCGATTGATGAGGGCCGCGCCGTACTAGCACTCAAAATCCCCTGGATCAGTACTTGTTGGAAAGGGCAGCGGAACCTGGGCTATATGTTCTATCACAAGCTTGGCGGAAGTTCTGGTAGCGACGTTACAGGTAATCAGACTGTCGGCGAGGTAACGCTGACTAAAAGCATCCACTCAATTTGCCCATTAGTACTGCGAAATTCATCGGCAGCCCATTTTTCGATGGCTTTGAGCATCTCTTCGTTTACCCTAAGTGCGAATGCTTTCTTTTTAGCCATGCCTATTTTTTTATAAATTCTGCGAGTAGTCCTATTAAATCAGGATGTAAAGGCAGATTGGGATTGTTATATGACTGCCCGTTCTCTGCATCGCTTCCTGAAATATTTTTAAGGACATGATTCATCCCTTCGATAATTTTTAAAGTTGCCGCTGGATTGGCTTCTTCAAGCATTGCAGCTTCTGCTGGGTTTACTTGTAGATCGTTATCACCATTTATAAGCAAAATAGGAGCCGTAACCTTAGCTAATTCCACTTGCGGGTCATAGAGCATCCAGGAACGCATAAATGGCTGAATTGCTGGCCTAAAAATAGACGCGAGGCTAGGACTATATGTTGAGGCTTTTCCTGTTTCTCTTAGATCATTAAAAGCGACTTGCGCATTTTCGGCTAAACCCGGAGATTGACGTTCTAACTGATCTACAATCACTGCATCTATAGATTGCCCGGCACCTGCGATAGAAATTACGCCATCTACACCTTCTTGTCCCACTATGGCGGCAATCAACGCACCTTGGCTATGCCCGAGAATAAAATAACTAGAAAAAGCTTCACTCTTTCTAAAATAGTTAAGTGCATCACTCGCATCCTGGATAAAGTCGTTAAAGGAAAGCGTAGACTCGTTTAGAGTGCGATTTTTAATCATGGGCACGATACGCTTATCGTATCTAAAACTTGCAATTCCTTGCTCTTGTAATCCTTGAGCCAATAGCCTTAAAGAATTGTTTTCCATCATTGGCTGGTTGCCATTACGATCTGTAGGGCCAGAACCTTGTACGATAATTACAATAGGCACTTTACTTTGATTTGCAGGCCGCAAAAGAGTGCCTTCTATTAATTGGCTCACTTTTAAGTCGATAGATTCGAACTGGAGA
>CBDTVJ010000048.1:0-13966 GCA_965363655.1 uncultured Halieaceae bacterium
CTTATATTGAAACTTGCGTAATCATGCATAGGGTATCAATCACAGCGTCAATACCTTACAGCCTATCTCGTATAAATCGAATACCGTCCTGATAGACCTGCTCTGGTGATGCAAACGCATTGCGCCAGATATTTGCCGCAGCTGCCAATTCAGGGTCCACGGTCCCAAATGATTCGATCACCAGCCAGCCAGAATAGTCGATCTCGCTGAGTGCAGAAAAATTAGCGTCCCAATCGACCTGACCTGTACCCAGCGTACCACGATGACTTTCACTCAGGTGTACATGATTCAATTGCTGGCGAATACCACGCAATGCCTGCCGCGGGTCCGGTTCTTCGATATTGGCGTGGTGTGTATCGTAGTGAACACCAACATTGCCCAGTCCGACTTGTTCAACCATACGTTTACAGTCGCTGGACGTGTTAATCAGAAACGCTTCAAAACGGTTAAGGAATTCCAGCCCCAGTCGCACACCAGTCTGCCGCGCGTATTCACCGCAGGTATGCAGGTAATCCGCAGACCAGTTCCATTCATCCAATGTAGGACCAGTACCCGTAAAGTACTTGTGTGCCTGGTACAGCCCGCCAACAAGAATATCTGCACCGATCACGGTCGCATCGTCAATACCTTTTTTCAAACTATCCACCGCTGCGGCGCGTATAACCGGGTCGGGAGAAATCGGATTGACGTCTTCACCCACGAAAGCCGACGCGGTGCGCGCCAGGCCAAGGTCATCACATGCCGCGGCCATGGTCTTTAGATCATGCCGTGACTGGCCCACGACAGGTATTTCCACACCGTCGTAACCCGCTTTGGCCAGCCCTTCGAACACAGGAATGTGCCGCGGGGTAATCTGGATACCCCAGAGCAACATATTCATGCCGATTTTAACGTCCATACTAGCGTGTTCCTTCAGCTCAATTCGTCGTACCAGAATCACCCATCACTTCAGGCCGATGCCCGCCATTGCGGCGATCAATCAACCAGATCAAACCGAAAACCGGTAGCAGCAGCAATGGAATAAACGCCACAGCCTGGAACGACTCCACCGATGCGTAGCGAACCACTGCTGCCATTGCTTCAGGTGACAGTGCCGCCAGATTAGCCGCGCCTCCGGCCGCTTCGGCCTTGGCGGAGTCAAATATCGCTCCCATTTGCGGCAGTACAAATTGGATGGACATACCACCGGCGAAGCCCATCAGGCCCATCGCCATTGCCCCGCCACGGGGAAAGCGCTCGGAGACGATAGCCAACATGGTAGGCCACAGGTAACACACGCCAGCTCCCCACACCGTGGCAGCTCCAAACGCTAACAGTGGTGAATCTGCCAGGCTGAGTAAATACAGGCCAATGCCTGCGGCCAGGCAGGAAACAAACATCAGGCCAACCGAAGAAATTCGCGCAACGATGGGGCCGGCAAAATGGCGCATCACGAACATCAGTGCGCTGACATAAACCAACAGGAGTATGCCCTGCATCCCGACGATATTGGACAGGGAAATATTCACCCACTGGCCGGGTGCGAGTTCCGCCGCAGCGGTGAGGTACATACAGAGCCAGAACACCCAGAACAAGGGGCGTCTTAACAGCTCGCCGAACATCTCGCTATAACTCACTCCAGCGGCCACCCGCTCGGTTACCGGGAAAACGGAAGTAGCCACCATCCAGGCCAATACCAGGGCGGGTAACATCAGCACCAGCATATTCAGTTCCCAGGGCAGGTCCATGCCGGTAATGGCGACACCCAACAGACCCCCGACAACGATCCCCGCCGGCCACCAGGCATGCAGGATATTCAGTCGATGTGTTTTCTCCTCTGGATACAGGGCCGCCACCATCGGGTTGGAGGCTGCCTCCACAGCGCCCCAACCCAGGCCGGTTAGCAGCAGGCTGACCAATAGCACCGTTTCCACAGTGCCACTCACTGGCATCATGGCTGCCGCCAACAGTCCCGCTGCACCGGCTATGTAGCCCAGCGCGGCAAGTAGCAACATACGCTTCATACCGATCAGGTCTACCAGTGCACTCCCAAACAGCAGGGTCAGCGCGAATCCGGTGAAAGTGATACCCAGCGCCTCGCCGACCATGGACGCGGAATTAGGCAGGTCAATCTTTTCGTAGATCTCGTCCTTCAGCTTGGGCGCGATATTGGCCCTGACGGCAAAGCCCAAACCAATCATGAAGATTGACAGGTTGCCGACGTAATATAGCCGCTTGCGGTCAACAGCTGTGTCAGTCATGTGATGTACACCTTGTTATTGTTATCGTACGGAACTCAATCCAGTCCGAGTATACGGCGGTTCCCGGCCTCGTCCGCGCTGCCGCCGGCAAAGTCATCGAAGGCTTTATCCGTCCTGCGAATAATATGCCTATTGATAAAATCCACACCTTCGCGTGCACCATCCTCGGGGTGTTTCAGGCAGCACTCCCACTCCAGCACCGCCCATCCCTCAAAATCGTACCTGGCAAACTGGCTGAAGATCCCGCTGAAATCTACCTGGCCGTCACCCAGCGAACGAAACCGCCCGGGGCGATCCACCCAACCCTGGTAACCACCATAGACTCCACTGCGACCGCTTGGATTGAACTCCGCATCCTTTACATGAAACATCTTGATGCGTTCGTGGTAGATGTCAATGAACTGCAGGTAATCCAGTTGCTGCAGGAGAAAGTGGCTGGGGTCGTACAGAATATGGCAGCGCCCATGATTGCCGGTGGCTTCCAGGAAACGCTCGAAGGTTATACCGTCGTGTAAATCTTCACCCGGATGAATTTCGTAGCAAAGATCCACGCCTGCTTCGTCGAAGGCATCGAGGATAGGCCGCCAGCGGTCCGCCAATTCCTTAAAGCCGGTTTCCACCAGCCCCTCGGGCCGCTGCGGCCAGGGATATAGGGTGTGCCACAAAAGCGCACCGGAGAAAGTCGCATGGGCGGTAAGACCCAGGTTGCGGCTGGCCTGCGCCGCCAACAGCAGTTGCGCTACTGCCCAGGCTTGTCGCCCCTTTGGATTCCCCTGTACCTGCGGGGGAGCAAAACCATCGAACTGTTCATCATAGGCGGGATGCACGGCCACCAGTTGTCCCTGCAGGTGAGTCGACAGCTCGGTGATTTCGACGCCGTTGTTAGCACAGACACCTTGCAGCTCATCACAATAGCCCTTGCTTTGGGCGGCCAGCGCCAGGTCGATCAGTCCGGCTTCCCAGGTGGGAATCTGTACGCCCTTATAGCCAAGGTCCGCAGCCCATCGGGTGATGTTGGCCAGGCTGTCAAAGGGAGCTTCATCGCTGGTGAACTGAGCCAGAAATATCGCGGGACCTTTCATTCTTGACATATTCTGTACCTCCTGCTGCTTAAAGTTGTGGGAATGCGTGCCATTTCACTTCACTGGCACTGGCCGCCACGGCCAATTCAATAAACGTCATACCGCGCACCGCCTCTGCTATCCCCGGGCAATCAGCGCTGCGATCATCCAGGGGCGAACCCTCTGCAGCAGCGGACACCTGGCCGGCGAAAGCACAATAAATATTGGCGAAGGCCTCCAGGTAGCCTTCCGGATGCCCCATCGGCGTGCGCGTATTAGCTGCCGCCATGTCGCCGAGGTAAGGGCCACCGGTACGCAACATTTGTGCGGGCTGGTCGGGCCACTTCAGCCACAGTGTATTGGGTTCCTGTTGCTGCCACTCCAGGCCACCTTTTTCACCGTAGACGCGAATCTTCAGCGCATTCTCTTCCCCGGCGCTGATCTGGCTGGCGTAAAGCACGCCCCTGGCTCCGCTCTCAAAACGCAACAGCACCGAGCCATCGTCATCCAGGGCGCGTCCTTCTACAAATGCGGTGAGGTCGGCGCACAGTTCGGTGATACGCAGGCCGCAGATATACTCCGCCAGATTCGCCGCATGCACACCAATATCACCCATACAGCAACTGACTCCGGCCTGTTGCGGATCCAGGCGCCAGGCTGCCTGCTTGTTATCATCAGCTTCCGCACGGCCCGCCAGCCAACCCTGTGGGTATTCAACGACAACTTTTCGAACCCTGCCAAGCTCCCCGGCCGCGACCCTCGTGCGGGCCTCCTTTACCAATGGATAACCGGTGTAAGTATGGGCCAGTCCATAGAGCAACCCCGTTTCATCGAGCAGATCCCGCAGGCGCAGGGCCTCCTGCAAGTCAAACGTGGCCGGTTTATCAGACAACACGTGAAAGCCCGCGCGCAGAGCAGCCTGCGCTATGGGGAAGTGCAGATGATTCGGGGTGACTATTGCCACAAATTGCATGCGCTGGGCTGCCGGCAGTGCGGCCTCCGCCGTAAACATAGCCCGGTAGTCTGCGTAGACCCGGTCCTGCGGCAGGTGCAGTGCTGCGCCGGAGCGGGCTGAGCGCTCGGCGTCACTACTGAAGGCGCCGCACACCAACTCTATTTCTCCATCGATCGCCGCAGCAATACGATGCACCGCACCGATAAAAGCACCTTCGCCTCCGCCGACCATTCCCATTCTGACTTTAGCCATACTCCCCGTCCTTCAGTTGCAGTATTGTCACGGTGGTGCAGTGCACCAGATACATGGGCCCGCCCTGTCCTGCCTAGCCTGGCCTGGCCTGGCCGGGCCGGGCCGGACCAGAATGAAGGAAAATAATCCTCCCTATGCGACGGGAAGTCTTGCACATATTCATTTATTATTTATATAAATTCGGCGTGAGCGCCACATAAAGACAAAACACCTCACCAGTACATTAATGAAGTTCGCCTGGACAATCCCAGGCAAATGCTACCGGAGACGGATAAAGCTATTGGCACAATCGCCCTGGAGACGGGCTTCTTCGACCATAGTCACTTTACGCGCGCGTGCAGCAGGCATTATGGTGTAACGCCCGGCCATGCTCGAAGGGAACAAGGGCAGGACATCACTACATTATGGAGTTACCCGCCCGGTAGATAAGTACCAGGCGGGCGTTCGCGATCTATTGATCCAGGGACTGGTAATAGTCAGACAATATTTTTGCCACCTCGGGCCGGGAGAATTCTGGTGGAGGTGCAATACCTTTGCCCAGCATTTCGCGCACGGCGGTGCCTGACAGCAGCACAAAATCGTCTTTAGTGTGATCGGGCACGTCGCGCATCATCACAACCTTGTCCAGTTTCTTGCTGTAAGCGGTGTGGTCCGCACTAAAAATCTCCAACTCCAGGGCACCCTCAGGCACTTCTTCGTCGAAGATAGCCTGGGCGTCGAAGCCGCCATAGTAATCACCAACACCGGCGTGATCCCGGCCAACAATCAGGTGGGTACAACCGCAGTTCTGGCGGAACACCGCGTGTAGCACCGCCTCGCGGGGCCCCGCGTACAGCATATCGAAGCCGTAGCCTGTCACCATCACCGAGTTGGGCGGGAAATACACTTCAACCATTTTACGAATGGAGGCATCACGCACTTCGGCAGGAATATCACCTGGCTTGAGCTTACCCAGTAACATGTGAATCAGGATGCCGTCGGCGTCCAGCTGCTCCATCGCCATGCGACAGAGTTCCTCATGGGCACGGTGCATGGGGTTGCGTGTCTGGAAGGCGACTACCTTCTCCCAACCGTGCTCGGCAATTTCATTGCGAATTTCCACCGCGGTGCGGAAAGTATCGGGAAAGTCAGCCTGGAAGTAGGAGAA
Organism: uncultured Halieaceae bacterium; assembly: GCA_965363655.1. Classification (GTDB taxonomy): domain Bacteria; phylum Pseudomonadota; class Gammaproteobacteria; order Pseudomonadales; family Halieaceae; genus Marimicrobium. The sequence continues at coordinate 5,656 of CBDTVJ010000048.1, forward strand.
ACTCAATACCTGTATCGGGCCGGACAGCATGGTGCGACCCAGGCCAGAGAAAGTGGCGACGCCCGGATGGTTCTCATCCAGGGTGCGGAATATCTTCTCCGCCATGAAAGTGACCTGGTCTTGCGAAACCTGCTCCACCGCTTCTACATCCATCACGGCCAGAATTGGGTTACCTTCGACATTAGGGTCGCGCAGGGCGATACGACTACCGGCTTCCACTCCCGTTTCATCGGTCATATTGACGATTGGCACAGGGAAAAACAGGCCATCGACGGTGTGCATTTTCTCGGCAACACTCAACGAATCAGCCAGGTTCATGTAGCCAGTCAATGGATTGAAGTAACCGCCGCCCAACATGACTGCGTTAGCCGCAGCAGCTGAGTTCAGCAGAATGGACGGGAGGCTCTCAGCTTCAGCCAACAGGGCATGGCGCTTGTCGCTATCGTAGACAAATAGCGGATTAAGTTCGTCTGAACCGTGTGGTTTGATCATCTTTGACTCCTGCCTATTGGCTAATGATGCCGCGCTCACGCAGCACGCTAAGTATTTCCTGCACCTCTTCAGCCAGGCTCTGTTGGTCTGAATGCAGATGAATTTCCGGCTTGCGCGGTGCCTCATACGGATCGTCGATACCCGTAAAGTTCTTTATCTCTCCGGCGCGAGCTTTCTTGTAAAGGCCCTTGGGATCACGTTCTTCCGCTGTCTCCAGCGAGCAATCGACAAAAATCTCGATGAAATCCATACCGGCTGCCTCGTGCAGCGCTCGCACCTGGTCCCGGTCAGCCGCATAGGGGCTGATAAAACTACTCAGGGCAACCACGCCGCTATCGACGAACAGCTTGGCTACTTCACCGATTCGACGGATATTTTCCGTGCGATCTTCGGCAGTAAAGCCCAGGTTCTTGTTGATGCCCATACGGACGTTGTCGCCGTCGAGACGGTAGGACAGCACGCCCATTTCACTCAGGGTACCTTCAACCTCAACAGCCACAGTACTCTTGCCTGAACCCGACAAGCCGGTGAACCACAGGGTGGCTGCCTTGTGACCCAGCAATTTGCCGCGGTGCTCACGGGTAATATCGCCCTCGTGCCAGTGTACGTTAGTCGCTTTTTGTTCTGCCATGACCTGGTTCTCCCTTGGTTGATCATTATGGACGGGCCGAGCAAGGCCCATCCGTACTATAGAAGGCGCGTTATCCTACGGACATATCCTCTCCATGTAAAACAGGATATTGCCAGCACACCTGATGTGGTGGCCAAGGTGCTCAAATGGATAGTTAGCCCACTACAATGTGATCCACATCCCGGCAGGCACAGTAAAACGCATTTTCAAGCTGGTGAATCCACGCTTCATTGACTCGGATCAATGTGTCCCGGCGCGCACCAAGGTCTTATAGTGAATTGTATTGATAGCACGGAGCCAGCAGCAGTGAGCAAAACTAACAAACAACAAGATAAAGGTCAGGGCAGCACACCAGTCAATAGCCAGCAGGGATCATCTGGCAATGACTCACCCGACGATCAGCTCGAAGCATCTTCCATAGAGGGAAAAACGTCAGCCACCGCTGGGGAGGCACGACATCAGCTGGCGGAAATTAGGCGCAACCCGGACGCAATCCGCGATCTTTTCCTGTCCGGTCGCTACCCCTACCAGAGCAAGATGCCGACACAGGAATACGAACGTAAAAAGAAGGAACTCCAGGTAGAGCTACTAAAGGTCCAACGCTGGGTAAAGGAAAACGGCAAGAAAATTGTAGTGCTGTTTGAAGGACGGGACGCTGCCGGCAAGGGAGGTACCATCAAGCGCTTCATGGAGCACCTGAATCCTCGCGGCGCCCGGGTGGTCGCGCTGGAAAAACCCAATGACGTGGAGAAGGGACAGTGGTATTTCCAACGTTATATCAGCCTGCTGCCGACAGAGGGTGAAATTGCGCTGTTCGACCGCTCCTGGTACAACCGCGCGGGCGTTGAGCGCGTGATGGAATTCTGCTCCCCGGAAGAGTACCTGGAGTTTATGCGACAGACGCCGGAAATCGAGCGGATGATGGTACGCAGCGGTATTCTATTGTTCAAATACTGGTTTTCTGTCACCAAAGAAGAGCAAATGAACCGTTTTAACCGACGCTCCGCCGACCCGCTGAAGCAGTGGAAGCTATCCCCGATCGACCGGGCCTCGCTGGATAAATGGGATGAATACACTGAGGCCAAGGAGGCCATGTTTTTCTACACTGACACGGCTGACGCGCCCTGGGCGATCATTAAGTCGTCGGATAAAAAACGGGCCCGGATCACCTGCATGCAGCACTTCCTCAACAGCCTCGACTACCCTGGCAAAAACCTGGGTGTTGTGCGCAACCCTGACCCGCTGATCGTGGGCCAGAGCCAACATGCTATCGGGCAATCCCGACACATTCTTGGTCCATCGCTCAATGAGTGGTAATTGCGCTTAACTGCAAACCCCAACTAACTGCAAGCGAACAAGATCAGTAATTGCCGCCGTTCTGGCTACTGCGCCAGAGCTTGAGGAAGCTCCTTTGTACAGCACCCTCGGCGGCCATACCCAGCTTTTCCTGCCAGTTCTTTTTATTCACGAACTTCACTTCGAACACATCCCAGTCGCTAAGACGGTTCTGCACAAATGAATCGCTGGTCTCCAGCTCATCAATCAGCCCCTCTCCCAGCGCGTCCTGACCATACCAGACCTCACCCGTGGCCACCTTGGCTACATCCAGGGAAGGCCGGTTGCTACCGACAAAGCTCTTGAACAAAACGTGGGTTTCCTCTAGTTCCTCGACAAATTTTTCCCGCCCCTTATCGGTGTTTTCACCAAACATGGTCAGGGTGCGCTTGTGCTCCCCGGCAGTGAGCAATTCAAAATCAATATCGTTTTTCTTTAACAAACGGTGAAAATTGGGCAGCTGCGCCAGCACACCGATAGAGCCCAGCACGGCAAAGGGCGCGGCGATGATCCGGTCCGCCACACAAGCCATCATATAGCCGCCACTTGCGGCAACCTTGTCAACCGCGATGGTCAGGGGAACCTGCGCGGTCTTGATACGCTGCAACTGGCTGGCAGCAAAGCCGTAGCTGTGCACCAGCCCCCCGGGGCTTTCCACTTTCACCAGCAGTTCATCGCCCTTTTCGACCTGTGGCAGCACAGCCGAAATTTCCTCGCGCAGGTTCTCGGTGGCACTGGCGCGGATATCACCGTCAAAATTGAGCACATAGAGTCGCTTGCGTCGCTCTTCATCGGACGCATCCGCCTTTTTGCGTTTTTTCTTGGCTTCTTTGGCTTTGACCTTATCAGCCTTTTTATCTGCCTTCTTTTGTTCCTTCAGGTCATGCGGGTCATCGACTACCGCCCGAATGCTATCGCCTATCTGGGTGTATTTCTCATTCACATGGCGAATTTCAATATGGCCTTCATGCTGCTCAGCCCGCTGCCTCAGTCCTATCGATAATAGTCCCGCTACCAGGATAAGGATTGCGGCGACAAGGGTTACTGCCTGGGCGAGGAACAGCCCGTATTCATAAATAAATTCCAAGGGGTTAACTCCGAGATAGTGACTTCAGGTTCTTAAAAATTGTGACTTCAGGTTCTTATTAATGGTTATTTCAGGTTCTCAATATAGTGCCGTATCAGTTGCCCGGAAATAGAGGAAACCGGTGGGATCATGGGCAGCTCAGTATAGTGGAACCACTGGGCGTCTGCTATCTCCACAGGATCGCAGACAATGTCCCCGCTGGCGTATTCAGCGAAATAGCCCAGCATCAACTGGTTCGGGAACGGCCAGGACTGGGATTGAAAGTAGCGCAGCTTTTGCACTTCCACGCCCACCTCCTCGCGTACCTCTCGCACCAGGGTCTCCTCGGCGGTCTCTCCGGCCTCAATGAAACCCGCCAGCGTACTGTACATGGGCTGCGGGAAATTGGCGTTGCGCGCCAGTAACAATTCCTCACCCCGGGTTACCAGCACGATAATACAGGGGGCAATACGAGGATAGTTGATGACCCGACAGGGATCACAGCGCATGGCGCGCTCGTCAATATCCACTCGCATCTCGCTGCCACAGCGGCCACAAAATTGGTGATCACGTTCCCAGTCAAGCAGTTGCGCGGCCCTGCCTGCCAGCGCGAACAGGCGCTCATCGACCCTCCCCAGTATGTGATAGAGATTACCTTTCTGGTACTGCATGGGATCAGGCTGGTCTACGTCGTCGATTTCCAGGGCGTAACACGGCTGGTCGCCCCAATAACCCAGAAAATGGCGCCTTATCTCTGTCCAGCCGCTTTGCTGCAGCTGATCAAGGGCAATCAGGCACACGGTGGGCGAGCGCATATCGCTGAGTAATTGACCCTGCTGGAATACGATGTGCAGCTCGTCACCAGTGGACTCAGGGGGCTTGTTATCGTGTCGAAACATCGAGGCTCCGCCGTGAATTCATAAAGAGCGGCTATAGTAAGCTCGGCCGTGGCCTGGGGCAAGGACATGGCAATAGTCAAAATCCGCCCGCGAGCCACCCGGCGAAGAAGAATATACGGCAATAATTCACCGCCACGACTTAGGAATGTCGCCTCAAATCACGTAGAATGCGGCCCTCCAATGGCGACTACCTGAACCCTTACCATGACTGAAAGCGCAGCCCATGCCCTGTGGAAGAATTTCCTTGGTGCCTCTCCCACCTGGTACAAACAGACCATCGTCGCGTTTTTGCTGCTCAACCCCATAGCGCTCTTTATATTGGGGCCTTTCGTCACCGGTTGGCTGCTGATAGCTGAGTTCATTTTCACCCTGGCCCTGGCCCTGCGCTGCTACCCGCTACAACCGGGAGGCCTGCTTGCTATCCAGGCAGTACTGCTGGGCATGACCACAGCAGATTCGGTCTATCACGAGGCACTGGCCAATTTCGATGTCATCCTGCTACTGATGTTTATGGTTGCCGGCATCTACTTCATGAAAGAACTGCTGCTATTTGTCTTCACCAGAATTTTGCTCAATGTGCGTTCCAAAGTCCTGCTCTCCCTACTGTTTTCCCTGGTCTCCGCCTTTCTGTCTGCCTTTCTGGATGCGCTGACTGTCACCGCGGTATTGATCAGCGTTGGGGTGGGCTTTTACTCGGTGTATCACAAGGTTGCTTCCGGCCAGAAACACAGCCAGGAAGACCATGACAACAGTGTCGATGATGGCGTGCATGAGCATCACAGGGAAGACCTGGAACAGTTTCGCGCCTTTCTGCGCAGCCTGTTAATGCACGGCGCCGTCGGTACCGCGTTGGGCGGGGTGTGCACCCTCGTCGGGGAACCCCAGAACCTGCTGATCGCCAATGTGGCGGAATGGGATTTCGTCAAGTTCATTACTATCATGGCGCCTGTCACCATACCGGTACTGTTCTGCGGACTGGCCACCTGCGCCCTCCTCGAGCTAAGCGGCAAGTTTGGTTACGGGGCCAAGCTGCCTGACGCTGTGCGCCAGGTACTCATGGATTACCAGGAAAAAGAAGAGGGCCACCGCAATGCACGCACCAATGCCCGCCTGGTGGTGCAGGCATTGGTCGCTGCGATACTGGTGCTGGGCCTCGCCATGCACTGGGCCGCGGTAGGCCTGATTGGGCTCATGGTCATCGTGCTACTGACAGCGTTCAACGGCGTGGTTGAAGAGCACCAATTGGGGCACGCTTTCGAGGAGGCACTGCCGTTCACCGCTTTACTGGTGGTGTTCTTCGCTATCGTTGCGGTTATTCATGACCAGCACCTGTTCACACCGGTAATCAACGCGGTACTGGCCATGGAATCCGATGTGCGGCCCTCCATGTTCTTCCTGGCCAACGGCTTCCTGTCCATGATAAGCGACAACGTATTTGTGGCGACGGTGTATATCAATGAAGTGAAGGCTGCCCTGGATGCGGGTGCCATCACCCGCCAGGAATTTGATCAGTTGGCCGTGGCTATCAACACCGGCACCAACCTGCCCAGTGTGGCGACACCCAACGGCCAGGCAGCATTCCTGTTCCTGTTGACCTCTGCCCTGGCGCCGCTGATCCGTCTTTCCTACGGCCGCATGGTCATCATGGCGCTGCCGTACACCGTAGTTATGGGTGGTGTCGGCCTGGCCTGTGTGGCCCTGTTTATCTGAGAAAACCCTTGGCGGTCAATGTTCTGCCACTGGCGCCCCGGCGAGGGTACGCCATAGCACCGCACCATCACTACTGGCTGCAATCGCCTCCAACTGTGCCTCGTGGGCGGCTATTTCATCTGCGGTAGCAGCAATCACCGGCAGTGGCACCCGATCAGCCGGCAGTCTTGAAATCGCCTCGCCACCTGAGAGCCCACCGCTGTCGCTCTGCGACTCCGACAACTGCAACGCCGTCTGGCCTCCGGTCATCGTCAGGTAAACGTCCGCCAGGATTTCTGCATCAAGCAGGGCCCCATGGAGATCACGCTGGGAGTTATCTACCTCATAGCGCTGGCACAGCGCATCAAGACTGTTGCGCTGTCCAGGATGCTTGGAACGGGCCATTACCAGCGTATCTATAACGGTACAGACATCTTCCAAAGTCCCCGTGCCCGCTTGCTGCCGCTGCAACTCGCTGTTAAGGAATCCCATGTCAAAGGGCGCGTTGTGAATAATCAGCTGTGCGCCAGTCACGAACTCCAGGAACTCTGCGGACACGCGGCTGAAGGTGGGCTTATCAGCGAGGAAATCGCTGGTAATACCGTGGACCTCGATAGCGCCCTGGTCGATTTCCCGCTGGGGATTGATGTACTGGTGATAGTGATTACCGGTCAGCTTGCGGTTTACCAGTTCCACGCAGCCGATCTCAATAATGCGGTGACCCTGGGACACTTCCAGCCCGGTGGTCTCTGTGTCGAGTACGATTTGCCTCATGTATTTTCAATTCCTGTGTGAAACCTGGTGGGCAATGAGGTCATAGCTCGTCAATTCCGCGGTTGGCCAATTGATCCGCCCTCTCATTTTCCGCGTGGCCACTGTGGCCCTTTACCCAGTGCCACTCCACCACATGGCGCTGGTTCTGCTCGTCCAGTGCCTGCCACAGGTCAACGTTCTTGACCGGCTTGCGCGCAGCGGTCTTCCAGCCTTTTTTCTTCCAACCTTCCAGCCAGGTGGTAATACCATTTTTTACGTACACCGAGTCAGTGGTCAGGTCGACGCGGCAGGTGTGCGACAATACCTTCAGGGCCTCAATCGCTGCCTGCAACTCCATGCGGTTATTGGTGGTATCCGCGTGGCCCCCATACAATTCACGCTCCTTATCCCCGTAGCGTAGCAGCGCACCCCAGCCTCCGGGGCCAGGATTGCCGCGACATGCCCCATCGGTAAATATTTCTATATGTTTCAAGCAGCTACATCTCCTTTCTCAAATGGTTTATATCTTTGGTGTACCGGGCTATTCGGGGTTGGAGCCGGCGAAGGTTTGGGCACCAGGCCGACCAGGCGACCCCTGCGGGACAGCAGGGGCCTGCGGCTCTGGCTTATACCTGCCACCTGTTTGCTGGCGTGCAGGATGTAGAGCCCACCGACGGGCAGGTTGTGTCCTGTTATCCAGGCATCACAGCGGGCCAGCCATGCCCGCAGGCGTCCTCCACCTGCGGGAGGCACGCCATAGAGGCGGCGGGTCTGTAGTACTTCACAGCCCAGCAGATGCAACCAGTCCGTGAGTCGGCTTTCACTGACCGGCCGGTGATGAGACCACAGCGGATGGCGCAGCAGGCCGCGAATACGGGTGCCAACACCCAGCAGACTGTAGGGGTTAAAGCCCACCACCAGCAACTGCCCCTGGGGGGTAAGAACTCTCTGCACCTCCCGCAGCACCTGATGAGGATTGCGGGCAAACTCCAGCGAGTGGTGAATGATAACGGTATCAACACTGTCGCTATCAAGAGGCAGTTCATCCGGGTAGGCCACAAGATCCACGCCCTCCCCGGGACGCTCGGCGCTGTAAATACGATGATTGATGGGACTGGCCTCGCACAGCGGTCTATCTGCCCCGACGCCAAGCTGTAATATGTGGTAACCGAATGACCTGTCCAGCAGTTCTTGCGCAGTATCAAACGCAGCCTGCAACAGGTATTGGCCGTTTTCCCGGGCATACCAGGATTCCAGTTCCGTCAAAATGTCGATACACTCTGCTTGCATGACGAGATTTGTTCTCCGCGCCTCGAACTGCGGGTCACCCCGGCCTGTCGCTCTGTAACTGATGCGGTAATACTACTGTATTTTCACCTATTTGGAACGCTGCCCTATGCTTAACATCCAACCAATCAGCGCTTTTGACGACAACTATATTTGGCT
>CBDTVJ010000049.1:0-13923 GCA_965363655.1 uncultured Halieaceae bacterium
TGAACTAAGTAGCTCTTTACTTGGCCTACCCGACTGGGTTAGCGTGCCATCGTAATCAAATGCAAGGGCGCGGACGTACGATATCTGGGCTCCTTCAACACGGCTGAGCTTGCTGCCAGACTCCTGGATGGAGGCGAGAAGGAGGGAGCGCGCTTCAGCCAGTTCCCGTTCGGCATGCGACCGTTTTATAGTTTGAAAATGCAGTTCCCGCGTGCGCAATTCAAGGTCCTCAATGATGCGCGAGGTAATCTTGATAAGAAACGCAACGCCAATAGCAATAACCAGCATACTAAAACCCAACGCGACCAACCCGCTTCGAATAGATGAGCTCCTTATTTCAGCTAGATCAATCTTCGCTACTATTCCCCATTTCAGACCTTTTACGGGCATGTGGGCAGCGAGAACCCTCTCGCTGCGATAGTCAAGTCCAGTAAGGCTCCCAGTCTGACCTTGGAGTGCTCGCCTCATTGGCTCTGCTTCTTTAGCGCCCCAAGGCACAGACTCGCGATTTACTTCACCATCATGTCGATGGCTAAGGAGAAATTGGATTCTGTCCCCCTGGCGCTGGGCCAGTGTAAATTCCCCTGTCTTACCAAAGCCAGCAAATTTCTTATGGGCACTCAGAATTTGGTTCAGTGTCGCGCTCTCAGGTCCACCCGGATAATCAGAGCTTGCCTGAGCATCAAATCGCCCGACGGCTTCAATGAGTGCCGCACGTCCCGCCGCAATCTCATGGAGGCGCGCCCTCGTCTGTTCAAGAGCTGCCTGGTACTCTATGTAGGCGGTGACCAATACAGCAACTATAGCCACCAAAGACAGTGCAATAATTGAGCAGGCCAGAATGAGGCGCTTTTTATCGCGCAGGAAAGTGAGGTCAGGTGAAGCCGCATCTGCATCTGATCTAGCCATGTTCATGCCTCAGCCCGTAGATACTGATGCTGGTAAGAAAGCGCCTAACACATAACAATATAGATTCTAATTCCGGAAACCTCAACAGCATGTTTCTGGAACCTTTGTCTGTGAGTTAGAACGACCATTGTCTACATATCACTTCCAATCCATCAATGCCTAAACCACAAACTAAATCGTAGATTGGTTGCCCAGTTGCTGGCTGGCATCCCGGTAGCCCGCGTCGAACAACTCCTCAGTTTGCTTAGCTCCCCAATGGAGCAGTGAGTGCATGCCCAGAGGCGTTGCAGGGGCAACCGGAAGCAATCGTGTTTGGCCAACAGAGATCGGTCCCCTGCTGCCAGTCTCGCCAAGAGTATTATCGCCCTGAACTGTCAGTAGGAGCGAAACGAGCGATTCGGCTGATGCGAGCGTCAATACCATTCGATTTCTCGCCTGCGAGTGTGGGGTAGTTCAGCAAGCCCCTGCGCAATGGGTACGAAGAGAATCACCACCACTTCGCGCGCACCTCGCTGCACCCTGTATGCAAACCCACTTGCGTTTGTACCGGCGCACACACGGCAAGATCTCAAAATATTAATGACCGTTTGACCTGTGAGTATGACACAGGTGTACACTCCACAACCATATTGTAAAAGATCGTGTGGGATCTTGGTAGGTGGCCATTCTGAAAAATCGAATGGAGGTCACCTTAGAGACCTGGAGCACTGAATCTGACTACGCGCCCACCGGAGATATGATCTGTTACCTGATAGAGAGTTTTACGGAGGAGTCTTAAAATTCCGAGCGCCTATTAGTTATCGGGCGTATCTTGGCGACGAAAGGTGGCTGGAATGGATCCGATAGGCATGCATGAACAATCAACGCACAACTCTCATGACCGTGAGAATGATCGCTCAGTGACGCCCTCTCAGACACTCATGATTGAAGGCGCCAGTTGTGCCAGTTGCGTGACAAAAATCGAACAGTCACTGAGCGCCGTGCCGGGGGTCACAAGTGCTGATATGAATTTTGCAGATCGCACAGTTCTGGTAACCGGGAATGTGCCTGGCGAGCTACTGATAAGCGCTGTTGAGAAGGCCGGCTACAACGCGAAGACCATGGCAGGCACCTCGGATGAAGACTCCCTGGAGGAAAAAGAACAAGCTGACCTGGCATATTATCGGCGATTGATGCTGAAAGTGAGCATTGCACTCGGAGTAGGCGTTCCCCTGATGGCATACGGTCTATTGGGTGGGGAGATGACAGTTAGTACCGATGCCGAACGATTGGCCTGGCTGGCAGTCGGCGCGATCACGCTTGGAGTGATGGTCTTCTCCGGTAGGCATTTTTATATCGGTGCCCTGCAATCCTTCAAAAATCACACGGCAAATATGGATACCTTGATCGCCCTGGGTACCGGTACTGCCTGGCTTTATTCGATGCTTGTCGTACTGTTTCCCGGATATCTGCCTGAAATGGCGCGACACGTGTACTTCGAGGCCACCGCCATGATTATCGGTCTCATCAATCTCGGCCTTGCCCTGGAACTCAAGGCACGGGGGAGGACATCTGAAGCCATAAAACGCCTGATAGGATTACAGCCAAAGACGGCGCGGGTTGTACGAGATGGAAAGGACATTGATATCACCATCGCGCAAGTACTGCTGGGTGATGTGGTGCGCGTACGGCCGGGCGAAAAGATTCCGGTAGACGGTGACGTGGTGGAAGGCCATACCGCGATAGATGAATCGATGTTGACCGGTGAACCCATGCCTGTCGAGAAAAGTCAGGGAGATGAAGTCGTTGCCGGAACGATCAACAAGACCGGATCGGTCCTGTTTCGAGCGACACGGGTGGGCAAGGACACTGCACTGGCGCAGATCATTGGTATGGTGAAGCGTGCCCAGAATTCCAAACCGCCTATTGGCCGGCTGGCGGACGTTATAGCCGCCTACTTTGTGCCCGTGGTCATGATCATTGCCATATTGAGTGCCCTGGCCTGGCTGAATTTTGGCCCCGATCCGGCCGTGGCCTTTGCCATCGTTTCAGCGACGACTGTTCTGATCATAGCCTGCCCGTGTGCCCTGGGTCTCGCAACACCCATGTCGGTGATGGTGGGAGTGGGCAAGGCGGCTGAAGCCGGAGTGCTGATCAGAAACGGTGAAGCGCTACAGACCGCGTCCAAAATTACCTGCATGATTCTGGACAAAACCGGAACCATTACCCTGGGATCGCCGAAGGTGACTGATGTGGTCCTGGCTTTAGAATTCAATGAGGAAGAGGTTCTCCAACTGGCCGCCAGCCTGGAGTCAGGATCGGAGCACCCGCTGGCCCTGGCAATAATGGAATCGGCCCAGGAACGAGGCCTGGCAGCCAGTAAGGTCGAAGACTTTGACGCTATAGCTGGGCACGGCGTCGAAGGCCAGGTCGAGGGCAGGCATCTTCTCTTTGGCAATGAAAAACTGATGAAATCGAGAGGTGTCGGATACGCGGACTATGTTGCCTCGGCAAGCGAACTTGCAGCCCAGGCGAAAACTCCAATGTTTTTTGCGGTCAATGGTGAACTTGCTGCAATCATCGCTGTAGCCGATCCCATCAAGGAAGACTCCTTGTCGGCGATAAGACGACTTCAAAAGAGCGGTATTCGCGTGGTGATGCTGACCGGTGACAACCACGCCACTGCTCAGGCAGTGGCGAATAAGGCCGGTATAAACGAGTTCTTTGCCGAAGTCCTGCCCCAGGACAAGGCCAATAAGGTGGCCGAACTGCAGATGCAGGGCGAGTTGGTGGGTATGACGGGTGACGGCATCAATGATGCGCCTGCACTGGCCATGGCAAATGTTGGGTTTGCCATAGGCACAGGTACTGATGTCGCTATTGAAAGTGCCGATGTAACGCTAATGCGCGGCTCCCTACATGGCCTGGCGGATGCGATCGCCGTGAGCAAGGCCACGCTGAGAAATATCAAACAGAATTTATTTGGGGCTTTCATTTATAACGTGGCGGGCATTCCGTTTGCCGCCGGCGTGATGTACCCGTTTTTTGGATTGCTTCTCAATCCGGTCATCGCAGGAGCGGCCATGGCGTTCTCGTCCTTGACCGTAGTGAGCAATGCCAACCGCCTGAGATTCTTCACGGCGCAGGAACACTAACAGGAGGCCGGGCCGATGCTGATTGTGAATAGCGCGGGGTTTGCCCTGATCGGCCTGATTGTGTGGTGGTTTTGGCTGTACAAGCCTCATGAAGTGGAACTCGACAAGGGAGATGTGGTTGTCGTGGTGGAAAATGGCAGCTATCAGCCAGCACGCATAAAGCTGGCGGCGAATCAGGCAACCGAATTGCATTTCCTGCGTAAAGACCCCTCCCCCTGTGCTGAAATGCTATTACTTCCGGTTTTGGAAATCAGTGAGAGTTTGCCCCTAAACAAGACCATGACCATTAAACTGCCTCCGCTGGAAGCAGGTGAGTATGACTTCCACTGTCAGATGCAAATGTATAGAGGCTCGCTGAAAGTCGAGTAAGAAGAAACAACTATGCGCGCGGCCCCAGGCAAGGCCGTGGGCTTTAGAATGAACACCATGTGATACTTACACTGCTATGGGTTTGATTTAAACTGTTCGCTTGTCTCATGTTTTCTCCCTTTTGTACTAACTAACCGTAACGGCCTCGAGGCGGTTACCACCAAATTTTGGGCTGGTGATAAACCTATGAAAAATAGCAGAATGGATCTGGACAAGAAGAAGCCCGGAGTTGAAATCAATAAGCCGACGGAGAATGGTTTCTGGCAGCGCCCCAATGTCCGCCTGGGATTGTACCTGCTGCTGCTTTCAATGATGTGGGTGTGGTGGCAGTCAGACTTTCACCAGGCCCGGGAGGAAATCCCCTACAGTGAATTCGTCCAGTATCTGGAGAATGACCAGGTCGACAAGGTGCTGGTGGGCGACACCTATATCCAGGGGATCCTGAAGCTAAAGGATGAAAAAAGCGGCAAACCGAGGGTGATTGTAACGGTGCCGTTGGTCAATAATACCCTGGCGGAGAATCTGGAGAAGCACGGTGTCGAATACGCCGTCCAGCATGACAGCAAGTGGGTGGGCGCGCTGCTCAGCTGGATTCTGCCGTTCGGTTTGCTGTTTCTGTTCTGGAGCTGGATGGGCAGGCGCATGAGCGGCGGGGCAGCGAGCTTCCTGAACGTCGGTAACAAGATGCGGATTCATGCCGATACGTCGCTGACAGTCAACTTTGACGATGTGGCGGGGGCCGAGGAGGCCAAGGAGGAGCTGAAGGAAAGCATCGAGTTCCTCAAGGACCCGACACGCATCCAGCGCCTGGGCGGGCACATGCCCAAGGGGGTCCTGCTGCTCGGCTCACCCGGTACCGGCAAGACCTTGTTGGCCCGGGCTGTGTCGGGTGAGGCGGGCGTGCCTTTTTTTAATATCAGCGGGTCCGAGTTTATCGAGATGTTTGTCGGCGTGGGCGCGGCGCGAGTGCGCGACCTGTTCCAGCAGGCGCGCGACAAGGCGCCCTGTATTATCTTTATCGATGAGCTGGACGCCATTGGCCGCACCCGGGGTGGCCCGGGGGTGATGGGGGGTCACGACGAGCGTGAGCAGACCCTCAACCAGCTGCTGACGGAAATGGATGGCTTCGATCCGTCTACCGGCGTGGTGGTTATGGCCGCCACCAACCGCCCTGAGGTGCTGGATAAGGCCCTGCTGCGCGCCGGTCGTTTCGACAGGCAGATCGTAGTGGATAAACCGGATCTGGCAGCGCGGGAAGCCATTCTCAAGCTGCACGCCCTCAAGCTGACGCTGGGGTCTGATGTGGAATTGAATGTGGTGGCGCAGCGCACCCCCGGGTTTGTCGGCGCCGACCTGGCGAATATCTGCAATGAAGCCGCCATCCTGGCTGTTCGCCACAACCACCAGGTAGTGACCATGGCCGATTTCGAGGCAGCGATTGACCGGGTCATCGCCGGCCCCGAGAAGAAACACCGGGTTATGAATACTGAGGAAAAGCGCCGCGTCGCTTTCCACGAATCCGGTCATGCCCTGGTCGCTCTGACCGTGCCCACCGCAGAGCCGGTGCACAAGATCTCGATTATCCCCCGCGGCGTGGCGGCCCTTGGCTATACCCTGCAGTTGCCGGTGGCGGAAAAATTCCTCTCCACCCGCAATGAGCTCAAAGACCAGCTGGCGATTCTGCTGGGAGGCCGGGTTGCGGAAGAACTCGTGTTCGACGACATCTCCAGCGGCGCCTCCAATGACCTGGAGCGGGCGAGCGAGATCGCCCGCGAGATGGTCACCCGACTCGGTATGAGTGAGGAGCTTGGCCCGCTTACCTATGGCCGGAGGCAGCAGTCCCTTTACCTGGGTGGCGATTACATGGAAGAGCGGAATTACAGCGATGAGACTTCGGAACAGATCGATACTGCAGTCAGGGCGCTGGTCGAAGACGCGCATCGCTGCGCCCGCGAGATCCTCGAGCAGCGGCGACCCGCGCTGGACGCAGTCGCGCAGTTGCTGCAGGAAAAGGAGGTGATCAGCGGCGCTGAGGCGGAGGCGGTACTGTTTCATGACTGAATTGCTGGAACTGGCCAGTTTCCCACCCCTGCTGGTGCAGTTCTGCACCACTGCCTTGCTCAGCTTCATTATCGGGTTGGAGCTGCACAGCTATCGCCGCGACAACCAGCAGGATCTTGGCTTTGGCACCACGCGCACCTTTACACTGATTGGTGTGGCTTTCCCTGCTGGTAGTATCCAGCCTCTCTTATGTCTGTTACCTGGTTCAGACCTATGTTTTCAAGGGAAAAGGGCTGTTGTTGACGGGTGTATTGGGAGGGCTGTATTCGAGCACGGCCGAGACGGTTGTAGACGCGTTAGCGATTATGACGCATGCTTGCTTTTAACTGGGCCTACAACGACTTGCGTAACCAACTCGAACACCACCACACTGTGATCTATCCCTACGCCGTTGCAATGTTTATGCAACTTTTTTCGGCAGCGTTATTTTGAGCTTGCCATTTTTGAGCATTGTCGCCTTGCTGCCATCCATATTCACTTCACAGGGCAGCGGTACAGCCTGGTAGAGGTGCACAGTCCTGGATGACGATTGCGTTGCTCGCCCTTTTTTCCCAGTGGTTAGTTCCGTGTGCAATCCAAAAACCTTCAGATCCCTGGAGCCTACCTCTACTTCGATCTCTTTCGGCTTAAACCCTTTGAGATTAGCCTCGACCACAACATTCTTCTTCTGGTCTTTCACAGCGACATCAATTGGGACCAATACTTGCATCTGTGCATCCAGCCAGTCCGTCATTGAATTGCCCTCGGTCGGTGCGCGCTTCTGGAATATCTGATAGGCGCGTTCCCGGATTTGTTTCTCTACCCGCTCATAGGCGGCACTGAGCTTGCTTCGGAGATGTACGGGAGTGGAGCTTGCTTGCGGGGGATTAACGGACTGCATAAATGACCTCCTGGGCATGCGGGGTAAGGAGTTTAAACTAAACACCTCTTACGTATTTTAAACTTTATCCCATTTGCTGCCATTGCTTCAGGTCAATGTATCCGCAAATAATGAAACGTCGGTCTTGGGTCCCAGGTCGATTTCAAATGATTGATGAATAACTCGTCAGCCCAGATATATATTGCCAGAGGGATAACGAATCCGCGGAAACGTGCGTGTCACAAGCAAGAACCCGAGAGTCAGAGGGCCCACACGGCCTATGAACATCATCGCCATTATGGTGACACGACCGATCAGGTCGAGTTCACCAGTAGCCCCCCGGGAGAGGCCCACGGTGCCGAACGCCGACACCACCTCGAAGGCTATATCGAGAAAATCTCCGTCATGGGAAATGCTGATGATGAAAGTGCCAAGCATGACAGTCAGGAGGCTGACCGTGGTGAGTGCC
Source organism: uncultured Halieaceae bacterium (assembly GCA_965363655.1). GTDB lineage: Bacteria > Pseudomonadota > Gammaproteobacteria > Pseudomonadales > Halieaceae > Marimicrobium. The sequence goes on from CBDTVJ010000049.1 coordinate 7,802, forward strand.
AGAACTTTCATCACCTCCTCGTTGCCGAGGCTTCGACCAAACGCGTTTAGTGCCTTGCTGCGCCGAAAGAAAGCGATTGTCGACAGTATAAGTACGATGAAGGTCGTGACCTTGATCCCCCCGGCCGTAGATGTACTGCCGCCGCCGACCAGCATGAGTGCGATAAACAAGAGCGCAGTACTGTCGTGAATGGCCCCGATATCCAGGGTGCTGAAACCGGCGGTCCGGGGGGTCACCGCCTGGAACCACGACGCGACCAGACGGTGCGCAGGGCTGTCAAACTGCCCCAGCGTAGCGGGATTGGTCCACTCCAAAAAAGCAAACATGACAACCGAGAATACCAGGATCACAGCTGTTCCGGTAAGCATCAGCTTGCTGTGCAGCGAGAACTCCCGCCAACGCCTGACCCGGTAGATGTCGGACAAAACACTAAAGCCAATGCCGCCCAAGATAATCAGGGCGGGAAAGGTGATATTTATTACGGGACTGGTTGCCCACCGGGACAGGCTGTCAGGGTAGAGTGAAAATCCGGCATTGTTGAACGCCGAGACGCTGTGGAACAATGCGCTCCACAGGCCCCTGGTCCAGCCAAATTCAGGGACGAAGACACTGGAGAGAACCACTGCACCCACCAGTTCACAAAGTATAACGACCCTCAGGATCAGCCGAACAAGACGCATAAGATCGGCCATCGATGTCTGGTTCATCTCTTCCCGAAGGACTATACGCTGTGGCAGGCCAATGGGCAGGCCGAGCATTGAAAGCAGCAGTACCGCAAACGTCATGATGCCCAGGCCACCGAGCTGTATCAGTACCAGAATCACCACTTGGCCAAAGACGGTGAAATCAGCTGTATTCAGCACTACCAGTCCGGTGACAGTGACTGCGGAGGTCGCAGTGAACAGGGCATCGATCCAGTCCACGGGGACGTGAGCGGAAATGGGCAACTTGAGCAGGCAGGCACCCGTGAAGAGCAGGGCAGCATAAAGCAGGGCAAGCAGGGACGGCGGGGATATAGCGAGCCGTCGACTACCGGCCAGGTAAGGTTTAGCGGACAGCATGCAAGCCCATCACAGCAGTTTCTCGCTGAACTCCCTGAGTTTCTGGGGGTGGCCGAGCAACAATAGTTTATCGGCGGTTTCGAGCATCAGCCCTCCGGATTCGTTTGAGAGGAACCCGGTCCCGCGCATGACACCCAGGCAACGTATATCGTCCAGGCCGTGTATTCCCAGCGACTCAAGTTTCTTGCCGTTCAAGTGCTCCGGAACCTGTATCTCGACGATGGAGAACCCATTGCCCAGGCTCAGATAATCGCGAATTAGTGGATTGTGCAGCTTCTGGGCAATGTGTTGACCAATCTCCTGCTCTGGCTCAATTACGCGGTCGGCACCCAGTTTGCTGAGGATGCGGTGATGCGTTTTTGTAATCGCTTTGACCCAGATGCAGGAAACTCCAAGAAGTTTTACATTCATGGTGCAGATGATACTGGCTTCTATGTCCTCACCAATTGCGATCACGGCAACATCGCAACTGCCGACACCTGCGTCGCGGAGTGCCTCCTCATCCCGAGCATCGGCGATAAGCGCCTCTGTGAGCACCCCTGCCAGCCGGCTGACGGGCGCCTCCTCGCAGTCAATGCCCAGGACATGATCACCAAAGTGCGCAAGCTCGCTGGCGACTGTGCTGCCGAAACTACCCAGTCCAATGACCACAAAATTATTTTTTTTCATATAAACTACCGGAAACAATTCAGCGCGACTTCAGAATTCTGCGCGGTAAATACATACCCCCCGCAGTTGATGATTAGTCCAGTGCATAAGTCTGGTGCAGAGCTGGCATCTCTACTTGCGTATGTCTCAGCTTTTTCGCAAATATTTTCATGCTCTGCTCTTCCCCATGCACGAGAAATGTTCGCTTTGGATTGCCTGTGTGCGCATGCCAGGTCAATAACTCTGCCTGATCTGCGTGCGCCGAAAAACCGCCAATGGTATGTACACTGGCTCGCACCATAATTTCTTCGCCGTAAATACGCACCCGCTTTGCTCCGTCGATGAGCAGGCGATGGGAGCGGCTGGCTTCTTCCAATTCCAGAAAGATACTGGCTGATCCCAGAATATGCCCCGCATCTAAAAAGGTGGCGCGGATGCCCGGCGCTATTTCCAGAGCGGAATTGTAAGTGGCCTTGCGACCAAAGTAGTCAAGACTATTCAGCGCGTCCGGGGTGGTATACAGCGGCTCACTATTTGTATCATGATTCCCGTGATGACGTCTGTGCCTGCGTGAGTGGTAGCGCGCTTCTTCTTCCTGCAATCCGGCGGAGTCCAGCATTACCAGCCTCGCCAGTTCCAGAGAAGCCGCGGTGGTTATTATCTCACCGGTAAAGCCCCGCTTTACCAATAAGGGTATGCACCCGCAATGATCAAGATGGGCGTGCGTCAGCAAGAGAAAATCGATGGTCTCGGGATCAAAGCCGAATGGCTCGGCGTTCTCCTCGGCCAGTTCACGCCCGCCCTGGTACAAGCCACAATCCACCAGGATGCGCTTGCCCGCGCACTCGAGCAGGTGACAGGAACCGGTGACACCCTGATCGGCGCCATGGAAGGAAATATTCATACAAATCAACTCCAGTTCAGATGCTGCGTTCCTGCAATAGTCAATTACCGTCGATCAGCGACTCACCCTTGCGCTCGTACCAGAGCAATAATCCTTGCCAGGCTTCATCGGCTGTTTCGGCATACCAGAACAAGTCCCGATCTTCAGCGTCGATCACGCCTTCCTCAACCAGGAAATCGATATTAAAGGCATTACGCCAATACTGTTCGCCGATTAATACTACGGGTAAGGGGTGAATTTTGCGAGTCTGTATAAGGGTCAGGGTTTCAAACAGTTCATCAAAGGTGCCAAATCCGCCAGGAAACGCCACCAGTGCCCTGGCCCGCAATACAAAGTGCAACTTGCGCAGGGCGAAGTAATGAAACTGAAAGCACAATCCGGGGGTGACATAGGGGGCCGTCGTAGTTCGCTGTCGTCGGGCTGGACCGCCTGCGCTTCCCGTAATAGTTCGACCCGCTGCTGTGCGACAGCGGGTTCAACGATGCGGGTGCTGCCAAATACCATGATGGTCTGCTGAATACCATGTTCCTGCAGTAAGCGCTCTTGGTTTATGAATGTAGTGGTAATTTTCTGGCATTCCTCATATACAATAATGGGTGTCGCTGCAGGCAAAACGACAGCGCCGTAAACCGTGATGGTTGCGAGGTCAAAACGGCAGATCACAGGACGGAGGTCGTAACATGATGGAAAGCTTCTTACTTTTATGGGCGGTAACGGCGCTAGGTCTCTGGCTGGTAACGGCGATGTTATCCGGTGTGCGCGCACGGTCAGCCCTCAGCCTGTTTTTGGCGGCCCTGGTATTGGGTGCTATCAATGCCAGCATACGCCCATTGTTATGGGTACTAACGCTTCCGTTGACAGTGCTTACCTTCGGCCTGTTTGCGCTTGTAATCAATGCGCTGATGTTGAAGTTGACCGCCGCTCTCGTGCCTGGCTTTGAAGTCGACACTTTTGGCGACGCGTTACTGGCGGCAGTTATTATGGCGCTTCTGGCCATCGCGGGGTTTATTCTCCTGCAGTGGCTACTGTTTGACACGGTGTTCTGGCTCCAAATGGGGCCGATGCATCCCCGCTTTGTCGTGTGAAGCCGCATGCCAGTGCCGGCTGAAAAAGCCCTGTTAATTGTTAATAGTGGGTCGTCGAGCATAAAGTTTGCGATATACCGACCGGGCCAACCGCTACCGCTCTTGTTCCGTGGAAAAAACGACGGAAGGTGCGACGGCGAATAGCGCTTTTTCTGATGCTCAATGCCGATGTTGATGTGATTGATTTCGATCTACCTCCCGCGCCGGCCGGCGCCCGCTGGCACCTGGCCGTCGACACCGCACGCGATGTGCCACACGACCTTGTTGCGGCGGGTGAGGAACCGCTGCTCGATGAACCGCAAGCCTATCGCCTCGACTCACGCTCAAGCGTGATACTGTTAGCTCGCTGAACGAACGGTCAAGGCGGGCAGGCTGCTCTGGATAGTAGTCGAACAAAGGAGGTGCAAACCTTGGACACAAACACACTCTGGCCGGAACTGCTGCGCAGGATGGACGCCTACTGGCGCGCTGCCAACTACCTGGCGGTGGGCCAGATCTACCTTTACGACAACCCGCTGCTGAAGCGGCCGCTGGAGCCCAAGGATATAAAGCACATGCTGTTGGGGCACTGGGGCACCACCCCGGGCCAAAACTTCATCTATGTCCACCTGAACCGGGTCATCAAGCAATACGATCTCAATATGATCTACGTCTCCGGCCCGGGGCATGGTGGCCCCGCCGTGGTCGGCAATACTTACCTGGAGGGCACCTACAGCGAAATATCTCCCAACATCAGTCAGGATGAGGACGGCCTGCGCAGGCTGTTTATCCAATTTTCGTTTCCCGGTGGCATACCCAGCCACGCCTCGCCGGAGTGTCCGGGCTCGATCCACGAAGGCGGCGAGTTGGGCTATTCGCTCAGCCATTCCTTTGGAGCGGTACTGGATAATCCCGACCTGATCGTTGCCTGCGTCGTCGGTGACGGTGAGGCGGAGACGGGCCCCTTGACGACCGCCTGGCAATCCAACAAGTTTCTCGACCCGATAACCGACGGCGCGGTGCTGCCGATTCTGCATCTCAATGGCTACAAGATCAGCAATCCCACCATTCTGGCACGCATCGAGCATGAGGAACTGGAACAGTTCATTCGCGGCTGTGGCTGGACGCCCTATTTCGTTGAAGGCGATGATCCCGAAACGATGCATCAACGCATGGCCGATACCCTGGGAAAGGCCATTGAGGACATTCGGCAGATCCGGAGCAATGCCAGGCACAATAGCGACAAAACGCGGCCGCGCTGGCCGATGATCGTTCTGAGATCACCCAAGGGCTGGACGGGGCCAAAAATAGTCGATGGTCTACAGATCGAAGGTACTTTTCGTGCGCACCAGGTGCCCATCTCCGACCCGTCAGCCCATCCCGAACACCTCAAGTTGCTGGAAGAGTGGCTCAGGAGCTACCGGCCGGAAGAACTCTTCGACGAGCAGGGCCGCCTGCTACCGGAACTTGCGGAACTGGCACCCACCGGCGAACGCCGTATGGGTGCCAATCCTCACGCCAACGGCGGCATGTTGCTGCGCGAGTTGCGTATGCCGGATTTCCGCGACTACGGGGTGGACGTGCCCTCGCCGGGAGCACCCGGCATTGGCGATACCCACGTTCTAGGGCCTTTTTTGCGGGATGTGGCGAAACTTAACGCCTCGCAAGGAAATTTTCGGGTGTTTGGGCCAGACGAAACCCTGTCGAACGGCCTTGGAGCGCTGTTTGAACTGACCTCGCGGCAGTGGAATGCTGCTACGAGGCGTTCATCCATATTATCGACTCCATGTTCAACCAGCACGCGAAGTGGCTGAAAGTAACCAACCAACTGCCCTGGCGGCGCAAGATCGCCTCTCTCAACTACCTGCTGACCTCACATGTCTGGCGCCAGGACCACAACGGCTTCACCCATCAGGACCCCGGTTTCATCGACCACCTGGTAAACAAGAAGGCCGATGTGGTGCGCGTTTACTTTCCGCCGGATGCCAACTGCCTGCTGTCGGTGATGGATCACTGCCTGCGCAGCCGCCATTATGTGAACGTCGTGGTCTCGGGCAAGCACCCCGCGCCACAATGGCTGAGCATGGATGCGGCCGTCAAGCACTGCAGCGAGGGGATCGGCATCTGGCAGTGGGCCAGCAATGACCAGGCCGCTTCACCCGACGTGGTCATGGTCTGCTGTGGCGATGTCCCCACACTGGAGACGCTCGCCGCCGTCTCCATCCTGCGCCAGCATCTGCCCGAGCTCAAGATACGTGTGGTGAATGTCGTCGATCTCATGACGCTGCAACCGCCGACTGAACACCCGCACGGCTTGAGTGATAGCGATTTCGACGAGCTATTTACACGGGGTAAGCCAGTGATCTTTGCCTACCATGCCTATCCGTGGCTGATCCACCGGCTGACCTACCGCCGCACCAACCACCACAACATCCATGTGCGCGG
>CBDTVJ010000050.1:0-13907 GCA_965363655.1 uncultured Halieaceae bacterium
TAGTGCATTTACACCATACTATACTGGGGTCCGTTCAAGATAGTTCAAGGCCAAATTTAACGGATTATCACCCGCGCCCTGGAAGTGCTCATCGGAGGAGTCCATTTCTATCAACTTACCGGCATGATCGGTGTAGATCCACGCAAGATCGGGCCATTTTCGCAACCAGGTCAATTGTCGCTTGGCCAGCTGCCGGGTCGCTATGACCGCTTTTTGTACGGCTTCATCCACAGACAACTCACCTTCGAGGTGCTGCCACAACTGGCGATAACCCACCGCACGCATAGCCGGTTGATCCCTGTGGAGATCGCCTCGACCCCACAAGCCCTGCACCTCCTGCAACAAGCCCCCCTCCATCATCAGCTCAAAACGCCGGGCAATGCGCTGGTGCAGTACGGCGCGGTCAGCCGGACATATCGCCAGTTGCACCACCCGGTAGCGCTCCAGTGGACTGACCCTGGCGGCCTCACTGGCGCCATGCCAGTCGGTGAGCGTGATACCACTGATGCGGTATACCTCCAGGGCCCGGCTCAGGCGCTGGGAGTGATTGGGATGGATACGGGCGGCTGCCGCGGGATCGACCGCCGCCAGCTGCCTGTGAATATGGGGCCAACCCTGGGCCGCTGCCTGTGCCGCAATGTCCTCACGAATAGCCGGATCGGCTCCGGGCATCTCAGCCAGCCCCTCCAGGAAGGCCTTGAAATACAACATGGTGCCACCGACCAGCAGGGGCGTTTTACCCCGGGCAATAATCTCCTCCACCAGCCGGTCTGCGTCTGCCACAAATTCAGCCGCGGAATAGGCCTCTGAGGGATCACGAATATCCACCAGGTGGTGGGGGTAGCCTGGCTTGGCACTGCCGATATCCAGACCGCGGTAGACCAGCGCCGAGTCGACACTAATCAACTCGCAGTTGCACTGCGCTGCCAGCTCGATGGCCAGATCGGTCTTGCCCGAGGCAGTGGGACCCATGAGACAAATCATCAGGGGCCGATCAGCTGATGTGCTTACCTCAGTCACCAGAACCTCAGCGGCCCCGCAGGAATAACCTGTCCAACTCATCAACACCCATTTGGGTCCAGGTAGGCCGACCGTGATTGCATTGGCCGGAGCGCTCGGTTTCTTCCATATCGCGCAGCAGCGCGTTCATTTCGGGGATCGTCAGGCGGCGATTAGCGCGCACAGAACCATGGCAAGCCATGGTGGAAAGGATCTCATCAATATGCGCCTCGATGCGCTCCGAGCTACCGAACTCGATCAGGTCAGACAACACATCCCGCACCAGTTGCTCGACGTTGGAATCCCTGAGCATTACCGGTATCTGGCGAATCACCAGCGCCTCCTCTCCAGCCTCTTCCACAGCCAGGCCCAGGCGCTGGAAAAACTCACCGTGCTCTACTGCAACCTGCACCTCGCGCTGGCTAACGGCCACCGACTGCGGCACCAACAGGGGCTGGCTGCGAATACCGGTGTCGTCGCGAGCAGTTTTGAGACGCTCGTAGGTGATGCGCTCATGGGCCGCGTGCATATCAACCAACACCAGGCCATGGGTATTTTCCGCCAGGATATAGATGCCCTTCAACTGCGCCAGAGCGTACCCCAAAGGAGGAATCTCCTCGTCGGACTCCGCTGCAGGCAAGCTGTGCAGGCGGGCGTAGCCCTGCATCTGCTCGCCTACCCGAGCGGGTGTCACGCCCGGGCCCTGGGCTCCGCGATCAAAGAAGGAAGCACTGGCAACACCGCCCCGAGGGGAACCTGCACCCCAGGACAGGGCACTCTGGCTGGTAATTTCTCCGGTGACGGTATTGATCGCCATACCATCGCCTGTGGCAACAGTATCTGTAGCCTGTTGCTCCGCTGTGGATTCCTGCCCCGGCCGCACATCCGCCAGTGCGCGGTGCAGACTGGAGAAAATAAAATTGTGCACGGCGCGTCCGTCCCGAAAACGCACCTCGTGCTTGGTGGGATGCACATTCACATCCACCAGGGCGTGATCCAGCTCAAGGTAAAGCACAAAGGCCGGGTGACGACCGTGGTAGAGCACATCCCGGTAGGCCTGCTTCACCGCATGGGCAATCAGTTTGTCGCGGATGACTCGACCATTGACAAAAAAGTACTGCAGGTCCGCCTGGCTGCGCGAAAATGTCGGCAGCCCCACCCAACCGCAGAGACGGTAGGGCTGCGCTTCAGATTCGATGTAAATGGCCTGTTCCATAAACGCCGGGCCACAGACCGTGGCTACCCGACGCTGACTCTCCGCCTGGCCTGCTGCGGCTTTCAGGTTATGGATCACCTTGCCATTGTGGCGCAGGCTGAAGGCGACATCGAAACGCGACAAGGCCAGGCGCTTCAGCACCTCCTCGAGGTGGTTGTACTCGGTCTTTTCGGTGCGTAGGAACTTGCGCCGCGCAGGCGTATTGAAGAACAGGTCGCGCACTTCAACGGTAGTACCCCGAGGATGGGAAGCGGGCCTGACCTGTACTTCCATGTCGCGACCCTCACAGGAAGCGGCAGCACCTTCACTACCCTGGTCATCGGTATTGCTGGTCAGGGTCAGGCGGGAGACAGAGCCGATACTGGCCAGGGCCTCACCGCGAAAGCCGAGGCTATCCACGCACTCCAGGTCTGCAAGGGAATTGATTTTACTGGTGGCGTGGCGGGCCAGCGCCAGGGGTAGTTCATCGGCCGCAATACCAGCGCCATTGTCACGGACGCGAATAAGCTTCGCGCCCCCGGATTCGACCTCGAGATCCACTCGCGTGGCTCCGGCATCCAGGCTATTTTCCAGGATTTCCTTGGCGACTGATGCGGGACGCTCTACGACTTCTCCGGCGGCAATCTGGTTCGCCAACCTGGAGCTCAGCAAATGAATTCGGGACATGGAAGCGGTTTTATCAGCTCTTGGGTATGGCCAGCTTCTGTCCCACCATGATCTTCGAACTACTGATACTGTTATAGCTCTTTAGATCCGACAGAGAAACACTGAAGCGCTCGGCAATGCCCGACAGTGTATCACCCCGGGCAATCGTGTACTGCTCGCCGCGCTGTTGTTTCTGCCAGGCCAACAGGGTGCCCGAGGGTGGGTGCGCCAGGAACCAGTCCCGGATACCCCGGTGAATTGCCCTGGCCATTTTCTTCTGGTAACTGCTGGTCGCCAGTTTTTTTGACTCCGCCGGATTCGAGATAAAACCGGTCTCCACCAAAATGGACGGGATATCCGGCGATTTCAACACGGCGAATCCAGCCTGTTCCACATTGTCCTTGTGCAGCTTGGCGACGTTATCGACATTGCGCAGCACCTTGTCGCCCAGTTTGAGACTGGTATCCAGGGTCGAGGTCATGGACAGGTCCGCCAGCACACCGGCCAACACGTCATCCTTGTCCGATAAACTGACCCCGCCCACCAGGTCGGCAGCGTTCTCCCGCTGCGCCAGGTAGCGAGCGGCGGTACTGGAGGCCCCGCGCGTGGACAGTGCGTACACGGAGGCACCGTTGGCCTCCTTGCGCTTGAATGCGTCCGCGTGGATGGATACGAAAAGATCGGCTTGTCGCTTGCGAGCCAGGTCCCTGCGACCTTTCAGGCTGACGTAATAGTCACCACTGCGAATCAGGGTGGGCTGGAATCCAGAGTCGGCCTGCAGCAGCTTATTGAGCTCCCGGGCAATTGCCAGTACCACGTCTTTTTCACGCACTCGCCGGGGACCCAGCGCACCGGGGTCCTCACCGCCGTGGCCGGCATCGATGGCGATGACGATGTCCCGCTTAGCGGACTGCCTGACGCTCTTTTTGACCGGGGCGACCTTGGCCTCCCGGTCGTATAAATCCAGCACCAGGCGATCTCCTGCCTGTTCATTGGCATTCAGGGAAAAACTCCTGGGTTTGACCGCCGCGCTGACTTCCAGCACCACCCGTAAATCGTCACCTTCACGCACACCGGAGCGAATACGCTGAACGGGCGTTTTTGCCAGGGTAAGGTGGGCCAGGTCTGCGCGCAGTTGGGTATTCTTAAGGTCCAGCACGATTCGGCTGGGATTGGACAGTACGATGAGGTTGTGATCGGCCGGACCGGTCAGATCGAAAACAATACGCGTGTGATCGGGTGCACGCCACAGGCGCACCTCGTGCACCTCCACCGCCCACACGGAGGACGTTATCAGCAAACCCAGGACCCCTGCGATCCACGCCCTGCCCATATCACTCCCGTTATTAGTTTTATCCGGGCCCGGCCCGGTTCTATTCACGCTGGTAGGTCGCGCATTCGCGCCAGCACCCGCTCTCCCTGCTCCGTTGGCGCGCAAAACACCAACTGCCGCCCCCGGCCTTGTCGCTCTATGTTAATCACTAAATCCGCCGGGGGCAAAGCACCGAGGCCTCGCTCGGCCCATTCCACCAGACAAACCGACATATCACCAAAATAATCACGGATTCCCATGAATTCCAGCTCCTCCGGATCGGCCACACGGTAAAGGTCGAAATGAAAAACGGTCACTTTGGCCAGCTCATAGGGCTCCACCAGGGTATAGGTGGGGCTCTTAACCGCACCCTCGTGCCCCAGGGACTGGATAAAACCACGGGCCAGGGTCGTTTTTCCCATACCGAGGTCCCCTTCAAGGAAAACCACCAGGCCGGGTTCACAGGCCTGTGCCAGGCACCCCCCCAGAGCTACCATTGCGGCCTCATCCGGGGCGTAAACCACTCTCTCAACGCCGGTCATCCCAGCAGCGAGCGCATCGGCGCAATCAGGTCAGTGGCCACCAAGCCACGCTGGCCCTCAGTGGCGGCAATATCCCCGGCGGCCCCGTGCAGGCACACCCCCAGTGCGGCCGCCTCCAGCGAGGACAGCCGCTGGCCCAACAAAGCCCCGATCACGCCGCTGAGCACATCGCCCATGCCGCCAGTCGCCATACCCGGATTGCCGTAATCACTGAGCAGCACCTCTCCCTCCCCGGCAATCAGGCTGCCGTTACCCTTGAGGATCACTACACCACCGTACTGCGCCTGTAGCGCCTGCACCGCAGCAAAACGGTCAGCCTGGACCTCAGCGGTAGTGATACCCAGCAGCCGCGCCGCCTCCCCGGGGTGAGGTGTCAGCACACGCTCATCGTGCGCCTGGTTATCCCCCACCCTCCCTGCAGAGAGCAGGTTGAGAGCGTCGGCGTCCAGTACCACAGGTTTCCCCGTATCCAGTGCCAATTGCAGTAAGTGCTCCGACCACTGGGACTGCCCCAGGCCGGGGCCTACCACCAACACATCCGCAGATGTGAGTAGCGGTATAAAATCCTCCTCCGACGTCACCGCACAGGGCATCACCTCCGGCGTGCGCGCCACCAGGGCCGCGACATGCTCAGACCGCGTGGCAACCCGCACCAGCCCCGCGCCACAGCGCAGGGCCGCTTCCGCCGCCATCGCCGCAGCCCCGGCCATGCCGTAGTCACCACCCACCACCAGCACCGTGCCGTAAAGTCCCTTGTGAGCAGTAGCGGGCCGTTCAGGCAAGAGTTCCAACAAGGATTCCAGCTGCAGAAGACTGCAGGCACTGGGCACTGTGTCGTAGACCTCCTGCGGTACCGCCAGATCTGAAAACTGCACTGCGCCTGTGTAATCCGCCGCCTGCAGGGTGAACAGGCCACGCTTCAACCCTATAAAGGTAACGGTCAGGTCAGCACGCACCGCAGTGCCCAGCACCCGGCCGGTGTCGGAACACAGGCCCGAAGGAATATCCACGGCCAGAACCGGGGCCCCACTGGCATTGATAGCGTCAATTGCATCCAGGTAGGCGCCGCGAACGTCACCGCCCAGCCCGGTCCCCAGCATGGCGTCGACGATGACCCCCTCAGATAGCAGTGAAGTCTCCTCAAAGCGCACGATTTTCACACCGTTTGCCAGCGCCTGCTTTCTGGCCAGCAGAGCGTCTCCCGTGATTTTTTCAGCGTCACCGAGCTGGATCACAGTGACTTCGATACCGCGCTTATGCGCCAGGTCAGCCATCAGGAAGCCGTCACCGCCGTTGTTGCCGGTGCCACACACTACCTGCAGGCGTTCGGGTTCGGGCCAGGCCTCGAGCAGGTAGCCAAACGCGGCATTGGCGGCGCGGGACATCAGGGTGATGCCGGGGATGTTGTGGTCGTGGATGGCGCAGTGGTCCAGGGCGCGGGTTTGGTCTGCGGTGTAGAGTTTTTCGGTACCTAGCATGTTTTAGCTGCCTGTCATATTCAGGGGGTGTTCTTCTTTATTGCCTGAGGTGCCAGCGGCAAGGATATCAGGCTTAGCAGGGCTGGACACGCCGTGAACCCATCCATGGGGGCTTGGGCTGCGGATGGCCGCCCCCACCGTCCTGCCTCGCACAGTCCATCCCCCCTAAGCCTGATACCCTTACCGCCTAACTTCGTAAGTAAGTATTTCATGCACTCCTCACGCAGTGGGATTAGCAAGGTGTTGGGAGTACTTGCCCTTCAGGGACGTGGGAGGCCATGGATGGCCGGGGCGGCCATCCGTGAGCTCGAGCGCACATGGATGTGCTTGTAGCGGTCCCGACAGGGGGTATCACACTCTCTCGCCGCCAACACCAAATTACAGAAAGAAGTACATACAAACCATTGTTCTGGCAGAATTATACCCCCATGTCATTCAGGCGCACCCCCAATTGCCCAAGGAACTCACACCCCAGGCCCAACAAACCCTGCTCGAAAACATCCGACAGTGGGCCGCAGAGCTAGGCTTCCAGCAAGTGGGCGTCACCGACATCGACCTGCGGGAACACGAGGCCTACCTGCAAAAGTGGCTGGACGCGGGTTACCACGGCAGCATGGAGTACATGGCGCGGCACGGTAACAAGCGCTCGCGACCGGAAGAGTTGGTGCCCGGGACGACACGGGTAATATCGCTGCGCATGGATTACCTGACACAGGACACCCAACCACTGGAGATATTGAACTCACCGGAAAAGGCCTACATTTCCCGTTACACCCTGGGGCGCGACTATCACAAATTGATCCGCAAGCGCCTGGCTCAACTGGCCGCACGCATAGAGGCCGAGGCCGGCGGCGGCAATTATCGGGCCTTTGTTGACAGCGCCCCCGTGCTGGAAAGAGCAGTGGCGGAGCGCGCCGGGCTGGGGTGGATAGCGAAAAACACTATGCTGATCAACGCTGATGCCGGCTCCTGGTTTTTCCTTGGGGAAATTTACACCGACCTGCCCCTGCCCCAGGATGCACCACAGGACAGCAAACATTGCGGCACCTGTACCGAGTGTCTGGATATCTGCCCCACCCAGGCCTTCACTGGACCGTTCCAACTGGACGCCCGCAAATGTATTTCCTATCTCACTATTGAGCACCACGGCAGCATCGACCCACAACTGCGGCCGCTGATGGGCAACCGTATCTTTGGTTGTGACGACTGCCAGCTGTGCTGTCCCTGGAATAAATTCGCCGTTGCCACTGGTGAGGGAGATTTCAGCCCCCGTCATGACCTGGACGATGCGCAACTGGTGGAACTACTGCTGTGGGATGAACCTACTTTCCTGGCAAATACAGAGGGGTCAGCGATTCGACGTATCGGCTATGAACGCTGGTTGCGCAATGTGGCCATTGCCCTGGGCAACGCGCCGCACTCCCAAAGAACGATCGCCGCGCTGCAGCAACGTCGGGAATACCCGTCAGCAATGGTACGCGAGCATGTAGAGTGGGCGCTGCAACGCCATGGCGCTATGCCAGCTTGAGAAAGTGTTCGCGGTAATAGAGCATTTCATTGATGGACTCACGAATGTCGTCCAGCGCCAAATGAGTGCCCGTCTTGGTGAATCCGGACTCCAGTTCCGGCCGCCAGCGCTGCATCAAAATCTTGAGCGTACTGACGTCCAGGTTGCGATAGTGGAAATAGGCCTCTAGCTCCGGCAGGTGGCGCGCCATAAAGCGCCGGTCCTGGCAGATAGTGTTGCCGCACATGGGAGAGGCGCCGCTGGGCACCCACTGTTCCAGGAAGGCCATGGTGTCCCTGGCAGTTTGCTGTTCGTCATATTGACTGGCCTTCACCCTATCCACCAATCCGGACCGCGTGTGATGGGTGGTATTCCACTCATCCATTCCCGCCAGCCTGTCATCACTCTGGTGCACGGCAATGACCGGACCCTCTGCCAGTGTGTTGAGATCGGTGTCCGTCACGATGGTGGCGATTTCGATAACGACATCGCCATCCGGGTCCAGGCCGGTCATTTCCATGTCGACCCAAACAAGGTTGCTGGCATTTTGCATAGTGTCCCTACCTGTTATTCCGTGAAAAAGGCAGTGTAACAAATTGCCTCGACAGACATAGCACATACCCCAATAATGGCGACATGAGCAAACGCAAACTCAGCCGACAGCAAGCCTGGCGCATCGAAAAAATCCAGCAGGAGCGCGCCAAGCGCGCCGCCCGGCGCGATGCGGATGCCCAGGATGCGCTGGCTGCGGGTGAGCTGGGGACGGAACGCGAAGGCCTGATCGTGGCGCACTATGGTACCCAGGTGGCCGTTGAATCAGCGCCTGGACAGAGCCAACGCTGCCATATTCGCGCCAACCTCGAGGGGCTGGTTACCGGGGACCGGGTAGTGTGGTGTGAAGGTGACCCCATGGGCGTAGTGGTAGCACAGCTGGAACGCGACAGCGTATTATCCCGCCCGGATCCCTATGGCAAACTGAAACCCGTCGCCGCCAACATCGACCAGATCGTGTTGGTCATCGCCCCCTTTCCCGAACCGCATGCCAATCTCGTTGACCGCTATCTGGTGGCGGCGGAAACCGTTGGCATCGAACCTGTCATCCTGCTCAACAAGACCGACCTGCTGCAGGACGACACTGACCTGCAAGCCGCCATGGACAACCTGCTCGCCATTTATCCCACCCTGGGCTATCGCGTACTGCGTACCTCAATCAAGGACGACAGCCTGCAAAATCTGCACGATGCACTGCGTGAGCACACCAGTATCTTTGTCGGGCAGTCCGGTGTGGGTAAGTCATCGCTGGTCAATGTGCTGCTACCTGAGGCGGATATGCGCGTTGGTGAGCTATCAGAAAACACCCAAAAAGGCACACATACCACCACCACCGCGCAATTGTTTCACCTGGAATGTGGCGGCACGCTGATCGACTCGCCTGGTATACGCGAATTTGGTTTGTGGCATATGAGCAGGCAACAGGTCGAATGGGGCTTTCGCGAATTTCGCGCCCTGCTCGGGAGCTGTAAGTTCCGCGACTGCCAGCATGAGCAGGAGCCCGGTTGTGCGGTGCTGGCAGCAGTCGAATCCGGCACCATCAGCGGGCGCAGGCTAGCCAGCTACCGGTACATTGTAAGCACCCTGGAAGAAGCCTGATCTGAAAGCACTGGCACGGAGTAGCTGTTTGGTAGGCAAGGTTCACTTAAGGGCCTGTTAGTTCGAACCGCAAGTGGACCTTGCCTACCAGACAGCGGGTGCAACGCGCCATAACCATAAGTAAGTGCCAATCAAACCCTGACACTACTGTGACAATCCCAGTGCCTCTCCCATGCGCGTGACAGCACCCGCGACGTAGTGTTCATCCCAGGCCATGCTGCCCTCGGGAAACAACAGAATAACGGTAGAACCCAACACAAAACGCCCCATCTCATCGCCCTTTGCCAGCTCAACGGGCTGCGGCAGGCTGACGTAATCCACTGTAGCGGGCTTCCTCGGCGGCGGCGCGACGCGCCCTGCCCAGACAGTCTCAATACCGGCAACCACCATAGCGCCCACCAGAATCACTGCCACCGGCCCAAAGCCGGTGTCGAAGTAGCACACCAGGCGCTCGTTGCGGGCGAATAGTCGATCGACGTTTTGAGCGGTAACACCGTTGACCGAAAACAACTGCCCTGGAATATAAGTGGTAGCAGTGAGTCGACCGGATACCGGCATATGGACGCGATGGTAATCCCGGGGGGAGAGATAGATCGTCGCGAACTGGCCACCATTGAATTGTGCGGCGCGCTCCTCATCGCCACCCAATAACTCTTCCGCAGTGAAGTAACGCCCCTTGGCCTGCAACAGCAGGCCCTCTGTAATAGCCCCCAGCTGGCTGATGACGCCATCGGCGGGGCACACAATATTCTCCTCGGCAAGGGGCCGGGCACCCTCGCGCAGCGGGCGGGTAAAGAACTCATTGAAGCTGGCATAGGCGCGGTAATCCGGCTCTTTTGCCTCCGCCATATCCACATTGAAATGGCGAATAAATTGACGTATCACCCAGTCTTTTAACCAGATCGGCTGACGTAAATCAGCCAAAAAGCCGGTCATTCGGGACAAAAGATGATGTGGCAAAACGTGCTGAAAAATAATGAAAATTCTATCCATGGCCGCAGTGTAACGTGTAAGAGCCATTAGGTAAGTAGCTTGATGTGGTGAAGATTTGGCTTATCACCCTGCTGCTGGTCCTTCGCGCACTAGTCTGCAGTAACACTGAAAACGCTACTGATAACAACAACACTACGGACACTTCAGAACAAGTTGGCAAAGGCCGACATCAACCGGCCCTTGCCAGGTTTGCCAATCCTATAGGTTTTCCTCCGCAAACGCCGCCAGCCGGGAACGCACAATCCCGTTGACATGCATGATGCCCGCGTGGGGATAAGACTTGCTCTTCTCCACCAGGTAAGTCAGCCCCGAAGTCAGCGGCGATATGTACTTGTTATCGATCTGCGCCAGGTTGCCCAGCACCACAATCTTGGAGTCCGCTCCCACCCGGCTGATCACCGATTTGAGCTGGAACTGGGTCAGGCCCTGGCTCTCGTCGATAATGATGTAGGCGTTATTGAAGGAACGGCCACGCATAAAGTTAAGCGATTTGAACTGTATGTTGGCCCGCTCTTTCACGTAATCAATACTGCCATGGCAGGACTCGTCGGTCCCATGCAGTATCTCCAGGTTGTCGTCGAAGGCCGCCAGCCAGGGCGCCATCTTTTCTTCCTCAGTGCCAGGGAGAAAGCCGATTTCTTCGGCGATGGGCGGTGTTGAACGGGCGACAATCAGTTTGCTGAACTTGCCCTCCTCCAGAATCGCATGCAGGCCATAGGCCAGCGCCAGCAGGGTTTTGCCCGAACCGGCAGGGCCGGTCATCACCGTCATATCGACACTGTCATCTGCCAGCAGGGCCATTGCCATGGCCTGCTCCAGGTTACGTGGTGCCAGCCCCCAGAAACGCTTGTGCATCAGGTTGTCACGGCTGTCACAACGCAGGTACACAAAATCCCGGTCAACGCGCTTCACAAAAGCCATGAACTCCTGATCATCGTAGACAAACATATTGGGATAGGCCTGCGGCAGCGATTTGCGCGGAATGCGATGCAGAGTGCAGTCGCCCTCACGCAGTGTGTCGACCTCACTGATGGTGGACCAGAAGTCGCCCTCGATTTGCTCATAACCCCTTGCCAGCAGATCTATATCGTCAAGTACACGGTCGCGACGGTAATCCTCCACGTGCATCAGGCCCGAGCCCTTGGCCTTGATGCGCATATTGATATCCTTGGTCACCAGGCAGATAAACTCCTTCGGGTTTTCCGCCTGCAGCCGCAGCGCCACATTGATGATTCGATTATCGTTGGCCTGGTCCTGGGTACCGTCCAGGTAAGGCACCTCGGAATCGTCGTTTAAACGCTGGTCGGGATAAATTGCCAGGGTGCCCGGGACCTGCCCTTCCAACACGGAGCCAGGCACCTCCACGCCGGCCTGGATTTCCTGGGGAGATGCCGAATCCACTACCTTGTCGATCATCTGGATGGCAATGCGTGCCTCCCGGCTGACCGATTTGTCGCGCCTGTCTTTAATGGTGTCCAGTTCTTCCAGAACGGTCATGGGGATGACCAGGTGATGTTGCTTGAATGCGGTCACGGCCAGGGGGTCGTGCAGCAGAACATTGGTGTCCAGTACATACGTTTTCCTGATGACGGGTTTCAGGGGAGTCGTGTTTTCTACGCGCAGGCTAGAACCTGAGTCCATAAGGCATTCCTCAAAGTAAATTCAAAGGGTAATGGGTGCAGAAATTGCTGCAAGTGAAAGCAGGGCTGGCCCGATACGTCCGGTCGGAGGAAAGGTGGAAGAGCGAGATAACTGAAAAACAAAACTGACAGAGGGGGCGCAGGAGGCCTCAGCTGCTGAGGCTCACGGGCAGCGCATAAGCGCTTGCTGTATGACACATGGCATCTGGCGGTGGCCAGCTTGCCCGGCGTCCCGAGTTTCTTCAAAGGCACGTCCTGGCGGTTTATGACCGCGTTGCCCCGATTATCAAACCGTCTATGCACCCCTGTCAATGCCGTGTTGACAAATGTCACGAGCTTTTGTCGATCCGGCCATAAGCCACTGACAGGAGAAGGGAATTGGGCTACGATGGCGAGCTAGCCTAAGACAAAGATGCTCCCTTCATGCTCAATCAGGATTCCCTCTCACAGCTTAAAGGCCTCAAGTCAAAGATGGAGGCCGAGAAGGAACGCGTTGAAGCAGTTGTGAAAGGCACCCAGGCCCGTTATGGCTTCGCCATCCTGGACGATGGGCGGGAAATCTTTATCCCACCACAGGAAATGCTCAAAGCCTTTCCCGATGACCGGGTCAGGGTCTGTATCCGACCCACCAAAGACAACAAAACCATCGCGGATATCGAGAAACTGGTGGACAGCCCCCTGGGCGATTTTACCGGACGCTGCGTGCGCAAGGGCAAGGCCCTGTTCGTGGAACCCGACCTGCCGCAACTGAGCCGCTGGCTGTTTATACCGCCCCATGCCCGCAATGGCATCAAGGAGGGCGACTACGTGCGCTGCGCCATCCTGCGCCACCCGATCCGGGACGGCAAACCACAGGCTAAAGTACTCTCTGTTATCGGCGACCAGGACACGCCTGGTATCCAGAACCTCTACAGCATGGCCAAGTACCACCTGGCCGTCGACTGGAGCGATTCCAGCCGTCAGGAATTGGAAAAAAGTCTCGCCCACTGCAGGCCGATGGAAACTGACAAACGCCGCGACCTGACTGACCTGGAGTTTGTCTCCATCGACGCGGCCAAGACCCAGGACATCGATGATGCCCTGTACGCAGAAATCAGCAACGATGGCTGGACCCTGTTTGTCGCCATCGCCGATCCTACCGCCTACATCGATCGAGAGTCGGGTCTATACCGGGACGTGGCAGCCCGCGGCACTTCCGTCTACTTCCACGGTAACGTGCTGCCCATGCTGCCGGAAGAACTGTCACAGGATACCTGCGCACTCTCCGAAGGCGCCGATCGCCCGGCGCTGGTGTGCAAGATTGCCATCAGCGACAGCGGTGAAGTGGGGGAATTTGAGTTCGTTGAGGCCACCGTCCGCTCCCGGGCAAAACTGTCCTACTACGCAGTGGACCGTTACCTGAACGGCCAGTACGACGACTTGATGAGTCACGCCACCCCGCTGGAAGCCCTGTACCAGGTGTATCGAGCCCTGCGCGCAAACCGCGAGAAAAACAACCTGGTCATGGATGATCGCCAGGAGTTTCGCTGGATACTCAACGATAACAAACAGATTGAGAGTATTGAGCCCTACGAGAAACTGCTGTCACAAAAGCTGGTTGAAGAGTGCATGGTCGCCGCCAACCGCAGTGCAGCGCGCTTCCTGGCAACGCACAAGGCCAGTGGCCCCTTTGTCAGTCACCCGGGGTTTCGTTCCGACAGACTGGACGAGCTGCACAAATTCCTGACCATGCACACACCGGACCTGGCACAACTGGATCCGGCCAGCGTGGATGGTTACCGCGATATTATGCGCGGACTTGCCTCTCCCGACCTGAGCCTACCCCTGCGTAACATGGTAAACCGCCTGCTGACGCGGGGCGCATTGAGCAGCGATCCTGCGCCCCATATGGGTATGGCGCTGGACTGCTACACCAACTGCACCTC